>DTSE01000215.1 GCA_012965515.1 Candidatus Melainabacteria bacterium
AGCTCAGTTAGATCGCTTTATGATCAAGGTAATGATTGGTTATCCGGATGCCGATGCTGAAAGACAAATGCTTCTCAACTGGCAAGATGGACTCTACAGAAAGAAAACACCACCGCTCGAACCATGCGTCAGCGTCGAGGAAATTCTGCAAGCACGCCAGGAGCTGGACAAAGTAAAAGTAGAAGAGTCGATACTCACATATTTGATGGAGATCGTGCAGAAATCGCGCAGCCTTTCCGATTTGCAACTAGGAGCCAGTCCCAGAGCGGCGCTCAGTTGGTTGGCAGCGGCCAAGTCTCACGCCGCCATCGAAGGCAAAGATTTCGTCACGCCCGACAACATCAAGTTTGTAGCCGAGCCAGTTTTGCGACACCGCCTTATTCTAACCGCCGAAGCGGAACTGGATGGCGTGACGGTTAGCCAGGTGATCGCGAATCTGCTCAGACAAGTCGCTGTGCCAAGATGATGGCACCTTGATATGAAGTTTACTGCCAGCCGGCGACTTTACCTTTTGCTTGTTGTAGGAGCGCTCATTTTCGCTGCGGCATACTTCTTCGAGGGCGCCCGCACTCTTGGACTCGTCTTCGACGCCTTGATACTAGTGGCGGTGGCAGTCGATTATCAGCTTACCCCTCGACCGCGCCTGATTTCCGCAACTCGCGAGAATCAAGAGAGACTCTCTATCGGCAGAGTCAACGAAGTCTTTCTTTATGTGCAAAATAAAAGCGGACTTGATCTTAACGTTCGCATCAAAGATGACTGCCCGCTCAATCTCAATCCGAACCTGGAAGAATTCGCCTGCGCAATCAAGAGCGGCGATCAAGTCACTCTTAAATACGAGGTTACGCCAAGACGGCGTGGGCTCTACAAGTTCGGCGATATCCACGTTCGCTATTTGAGCTTTCTGGGGCTGTTCTATCGCGAGTCGACAAGCAAAGCACAGAAGGGCGCCAAAGTTTATAGCGACTTAAAAGCACTGTACGACCTTTCGATCAAACTCAGCCGCACTACGGAGTTGGGCGAGTTGCATCAAAGAAAACGCGGTCAGGGAACGGATTTCGCCAGCCTGCGCGAGTACACGGTCGGTGACGACAGCAAACTCATTGACTGGAAAGCCACCGCCCGCAGAGACAGACCCGTTGTAAGAACATATGAAATTGAACAAGAGCAAAGGCTTCTTATACTTATAGATGCCGGCAGAATGATGCTTTCCGACTTGGAGGGTCTGACACGTTTCGACCACGCACTCAACGCCGGACTCTGCCTCGCCCTGACAGGACTGACTCATAACGACCAGGTATCGTTCGGCATCTTTGCCGACAAACCGTTAGCCTATCTGCCGCCGCGCCGAGGCAAGGCTTACTTGAAAAAGATTCTGGAAGCCGTCTTCGATGTCGAGCCGAAAATGGTTGAACCAGATTATCTGGGCATGCTCTCCTATTTTTCGTCCTTGCAAAAAGGTAGGTGCTTGATGGTTTTGCTTACCGATTTGACCGACGCAGTAGGCTCGCAATCCATGCTCGCAGGGCTGGCCAGCCTGTCAGGCAGGCACTTGCCATTCTGCGTCACTCTCAAAGACCGCCAGGTGACCGAGATGTCCCAACAAGGCATTCTCAAAGACGCCCACGATAAAAGCGTGCCTGTTGATCAAATCTATAGAAGAGCAGTCGCTTGCGATTTACTTTCACAAAGAGAACTGGCACTTTCCATCTTGCATCGACGTGGCTGCCTGGTGCTGGATTGCCCACCCCAAGAGCTTTCCGACAAACTCGTAGACACTTACCTGGAAATCAAAACGCGCGGACGCCTCTAAGTCGGCAGATGAATTCGATCAAACAAGATCGTTGTCACAGGCGTACTTAACAAGCGCCGTACGGCTCTTCAATTTTAGTTTCTTGCGAATACGCGACGCGTGCAGTTCAACTGTCGATTCCGTCAAGAAAAGGCGTTGGGCGATCTCTCTGTTTGCCAGTCCGGAAGCAATTAGTTTCAAGACTTCCAATTCTCTGAATGAAAGCGGAGGACCGCCTGCCTCTGAGCGACCTTTATCTTCCAACCCCTCCGGTCGATTTGTTCTGGACGCCATCTCCAGAGTATTGGTCAACTGTTGTGTGAGATTACCCAACAAATTCATGTTGAACAATTGATCCTTGACCTGCATGAATGCCTGGCTATTTTCCAAAGCGATGGCAGCCTCAGCTGCAGCCACTTCCAACATATCCAGCTCATGAGGAAGCCACTTTCGTGGCGCACCACAGGAGATGGCAACCACGACGCCATAAATATGACCGTGATGTGAAATCGGCGCCCCGGCGATACTACTGAAACCGTTATCCAAGAACCATTCCAGCTCTTCATCACTAATCTGCAGATTGGGTCTTTCCGAGACGATATCAGCAACCGCTTTAACACGAGTTTTGAAATGTGAGGCCGTGCGCGCCGGGAATTGTCCTGTCCTGCCCAATCCGAGAGGCGAAACATCAGGCTCCGCAAACTCATGAGTAACAATAGGAGCTGTTACAGATTCGGTGCGCACAACCATACATCGCGAAACGCTTAATGCTCGCCCCAAGCTATCTACAACCGACTGCATTATGCTGTCTCGATCGAGGGAAGAGTGAACACGGCAGACAATCTGGCGCATCCATCTTTCCCAGGTGAGCTGCTTGGATAGACTGGCTTGTCCTTGGTCGGCTTGCAAAAACTCTTCTTGAGCTCCAGCCGTTTTAGAAACCACAGGTGACTGTTTTTGCTGATACAGAATGACAGCAACATGCTGCCCGTTTGTCTGAGGATCATGAATTGGATAGGCAAGCAATGAAACCTGCACTCCATCCGACTTTGCAGCGGATAAGGTCATGTCTTGCGCGCTCTTTGCGGAGTCTTCGCTAGCGGCCTTATTTACTGTCTCGACAACGAGCGCCTTGGGTGCCAACAAATCACTCAAACTGACATTCAGTATTGATGCTGAAGAGCCGGTGAGCAGGAGTGCAGCACTGGCATTGGCGCTTAGAACAGCAAGCGTATCGCGATTGACTATCAAACAGGCTGACCCGGCCTCACTGAAAAATACTGCCTCTTGATTCAGGCTCTTAATCGAATGGCAGACTTCCAGAACTATGGCCACTTGCTGGGACAGCCCGTCGCATGCCTCGATCAGTTGGTCTGAAAAGTATGTGCTGTCGGCTCCAGCCGCAGCATGCATCGTCAAACAGCCGATCGGACCTTTCCGTCCGATAAGTGGAAAAGCAATCACTGAGCCGCTTTTGGCATCACCGACAAATGACTCCAGTTGAGACCCGTCTTGTGCAAGGATGTCTTGCAAAGGTAATGGCCGCCCGTCCCTTAGAAGTTTCGAGAACTCAGAACGCAAACCCAAGTGATAACTCTTGCCGAGATGTGATGATGGCTCAGATAAGGAATATTCGGCTGTCACAACCAGGGATGCGCCATCTTCTGTAAACAGCAAAATCGCACAGCGCTCCAGATTTAGCCCTTTTCCGATTTCATCGGCAGCCTTTCTGGTCAGCGCTGAAACATCTGCCGGTGTTCGCAAAGAAGCACGCACAAGCTCTGTGACTTTGCTCAACAAAGTCCACAGTTCAGCCGGTTCGGCTGAGTTAACGGCTTTTACTTCCTTGGGAATGTTCAAATAATTCACCGTTTCCGGCGGGTAACTAGGGCGAAAGATATTCCAATTTTCCCTATAACATACGGTACTGTCCATATACGGGTTTTTGCTAGCGGATAGAACCGGATTTCCGCCGAACCTCTAATGTCGGCCGGGGTTTTTGCCGGGAACATACAGGTAGTTACGGCTGTCAGTAGCAAACAGGTGCCGGAGCCCAGAGCGCTTGCACCGCAAAGAGTCACCGCCAAACAGCTATCAGGCACGAGAAAACGAGATTAGCAAAAGATTATTTTTGCTAGAAACGTTCTCCCCTCTTGGCTAGTCGCTCAAACGCAAATAGAGCGGGCGTTACGGCACGTTTCAAAGCGCCCGCGAATTGGTATAGAATTAATGTAAGCTCATTTAATATAAAAGGGAAGCCTCAAATGACTTCGGCATCACAGTTCAGAAACCTGAAACGCCAATTCGGAAAACGCCTGGTCGAGTGTGCACTCAAATGCCCGACCCTAGTCGCTGATATCGAACGGATTCGCCAGGAAGGCGTAAAGATCAGGCTGGTGGATGGACCGTGCCGGGCATATTACGACCGCAAGAAGCGCACCATATACATCGGCAGATGGTGTCCTCGAAACTACAAGTTGATTAGCATCGCCCACGAGTTCGTGCATGCAGTAATTCGTCCCACCATTGATCCAGTGCCGGGAGTGACCGGTCGCCAGGAATTCGTCACGCGCTGCCTTGAGGAAGAAACCGAAGCTATCGTTCATGAAATCAGCATCGTTAAAGAGCTGCTTCAAGCCGGAGTAAAAATTGACCCTAAAGAACTGGAGTGGCTGAAGCGCTATAAGCGCGGTGGACGCAAGGCAATCATGAAAGCCCTGCAAAAGACCATCACTTCCACCACCGGCGAAGACTACCCGGAGTATTACGGCAGCTGGTACGACGAAATCGTGCCGCCAGCTAAGAGACTTCCATAGTCCCAGCTTCCCTTTGATTCAGAAGGTCAGGATTCGTGCCCAGATCTAAAGCAGATACGGCAAGGGCGAGTCTTTCTCTTCGTCGACCGTAAACGGCTCCGAAGTCAACGCGCAAGGATTGGGAATCATATAGCGTAGCTCTTCGGCTATAGCGCGCGCCTGCGGCATTCCTGAATGCAAGTGAATGGTCTGGAAGTCGATCTTCACACGCGAACCGTCGGCAGCCGTCACTTCGCCATGATTGATGAGCGAGCGAGCTTGATTCATGATTTCGTTGTGGGAGCGCATCTGGGCGCGGCTGTGCGTATGTGGCAGGAGATTGCCATTGCTGTCATAAGCCCTGTCCAGCCAGGCTTCCTGCGCCACTCTGATTCCGGCGCGCTCACCGGCGGCCAGCAAGTTGCTTCCCGAAGGACCAATCAAAATCAGCCAGCGGTCAAACTCGGCAAGAGCTTTGGCGACAACGGTGGCAATGCGCACATCATGTGACATCTGACGATAAAGAAAGCCGTGCGGTCTGACTTGAGTCAGTTCGAAACCGAACGTACGAGCCATCCCCGAGAGTGCGCCGATTTGATATAGAACCGAAGCGCGCAGCTCGGAAGTGGACAAATGAATTTCACGTCTGCCAAAACCTTGTAAATCGGGATACCCGATATGCGCACCCAGCGCCAAACCGTAATAACGGCACTCTTCCAGAGCTGCTTCCATCAGTGAAGGGTCACCGGCATGAGCTCCACAAGCGATATTTGCCGAAGTGACAAAGGGCAGAACATCTGATTCACCAGGCATGCGATATGGTCCGAAACCCTCTCCCATGTTGGTATTGATGTCCACACCATGACGCAAAAATAGTTTGGCGGTGGGAGGCTGTTGAGACTGACTGACCTGAGCGGGCGCTGATTCACGACTTCCCCGTGGTCTCTGTCTTCCGCGTCGCATAATCCTCCTTGCTGCCGAATTGACTCGGCAAAACCAATTTCCGCCCGTTCGAAGGGGGCGAGAACTGAGAATTTTACCAGGGAATCCAGCCAGTTCTCACGTTTGGCTCTCAGTCTGCAAATGTACTAAACATCAATTTGGAAAAACTAGGTTTTTTCCGGTTTGATGAGCGCAAATTAGTCTTACAATGTAATGAGCACTCAGTGTGCCTGTATGTTTTAGGGTATAGGTTTCTCGGATGCCTCTTTGTCTCCAAAGACCAGGCCCGAAGCAAACTCCCATTTTCTGTCAGGGCTCGAATGCCCGGTTCTGCAAGTGAACCTCTACATTAGTTCTTTGAGAAGTCAGTCTTTGAGACGAATACCAATTTCTATTCTGGGTGTCCTTGTCTGCCTTCTGGCCGGTCTCGACTTGAAGGCTAGTGCAGACAACCGGCTAATGATGACCGGCGATGACCCCTACAATCTGCGTGTCCTCGCCTTTCAGTGCTACATCGAAGGACAGACCGAGTCTGCGCTGGAAACCTACCAGAGGGCAGTGAAGCGTGCCATTGAAGAGTATGGCGACGATTCGACCATTGTTGCTGATATTTATTTCGAGATGGGCAGCCTGGCATTTGATGCCGGAAAAGAAAACACTGCAGAGTCGTGGCTTAACGAGTCACTAAAACGCAATCCAAACTCCGAAATGGCCAGAATAAAACTGGCAGAAATTTACAGAGTGCGCGCCAAACACGACCAAGCGCTCTCCCAGATACAAACATGCTTGAAGCGCAATCGCAATTCGATTGCAGCCAGGCGCGCGTTGATAGTTTGGCTTCAAGAGAAGGGATTCGTAGCTCTGGCAACTCAAGAGTCTTATGTGCTCAATCAAATTGCCGCCGGAATGGATAAACGGATTGCTCCTCAAACAATGGTTGCTACAGCCATCAAACAACCAGCTGCCAGTGCCAAGAAAGAAGAACCAGCCCTGCCAAAGGCTCAGCCTCCAAAGCTTGAAGCAAAGCAGCCTGAGGCAAAAGCGCCGGAGAAGCCAAAGGCACCTCCTTCTGTCGTATCGGCATTGATGAAGCGAGTAATTCCTGCGGCTAAGAAAGAAACACCCGCGCCTGTGGTGAAACCTGCAGTTGTGAAACCGCCTGTGGTGGTTCAGCAACCAAAGAAAGAAGTGAAGCCGAAGCCTAAGCCGGAGCCCAAGAAGGTAGAGCCAAAAGAAGAGCCTGCACAAGAAGTAGCGAAGACACCGCCGCCCAAGAAGATCGAAAGACAGGCTCCGCCAATGGCCGTGCCTGTGCCACCACCTCCGGTTATGGCAGCCAGTCAGCCGGCGCCCAAGCGCTCGAAAAATGGGCTTGTACCGCCGCCTCCTCCAATCGTTCCTTCATTCGGCATGTTCCCGCCGCCGCCACCGATGGGCTACAACCCCAATGCACCGATGCTGCAAACTCGCGCCGTGCTGAAGAAAGAAAAGCCAAAAGCCGAGCCCAAAGAAACGAAAGAAGAAAAGCCGCCGGCAAGAGATCCCAAGGATGCTCCAAGCGTAGACGAAGAGGGCGAAGGCGATTTCCTCATTGACTGGGCAGGTTCCAGCAAGAAGAAAAAGAAAGGTCAGTAGACTCTTTACTGATTGGGTGCAATCGGCTCAACACCGGGAGGTGGCATGTCGTCTCCTCTTCTGGCGCCGCCTGGAGCAACCATGGCAGCCCTGGGCCCGCCTGGCTTTACATCAGGTAGCCGCTTTCTTTGCTCGGCGGTGAGCACGCCGCGAATCGAAAGGAAATCATCAAGCTTCATGTCCTCCGCTTGATCACGAAGTTTGCGCAATTCTCTACCTTTAGCGCGAATTTGCTCGTCTGATGCCGCTGGATCGAACATCATGTCTCTCAACTCTTGCCCGCCAGAAAAAAGTTTGCGCCTCACCTCGCGAGCCCGCATGGCTGTGCCCTTTCTCAATTGCTGAATTTTCGCCTTTTGCTCTTCGGTCAAGTTGAGAGCAGACAAGTCGAGCGCCTTTCTACCGCCAGGAAATCCCCCGCCGCGACCCAAGCCACGCCGCCCGCCAAATTGCCCGTCCTGCATAAATCCGGGACGCTTGCGGAATCCGCCACCGCCAAATCCTTCGCCTTGGGCCATCGGTCCGCGAGCAAATGGTTCAGGTGACCCATCCGGTGCGCCGGGACTGTTCGAGTTTCCAGCACCATCGGCAGCTTGCATTTGACGGGCACGCATTATGGCTTTTCGCATTCGCGCGCGTCGAGTCACTTCGTCGGCATTATCCGCACTGCTACCGCCTTCAGCCTGCATGTCGCTTTGCACGAAACGAGCCTTTCGCCTGAAAGCAGATGGCGCATCCGGCGCCGGCGCATTGCTTGATGCACCACTTGTGGTATCAGCCGAAGCAGAACCAGTACCCTGAGCCATGGCAAAAGGAGCGGCGGCAAAACACAATGTGAGCGCCAAACATCCAAGAAGTTTTTTACTAGAGCTTGATCGCATACAAGCCATCCTCATCTGTGCTAACACCAATATCTGAACTACTGTCATCATCTTCATAAAGGGCCAAAAGTTCTCCCGAACCGGCTTGATCACCTTGCATACTTTGCGACGCAGGCACAATTGTCTGGTTGCTTTCTCCTTTTGCTACAACCGAATTTTTAGAATTGTTTTGCGAAACAGGCTCCATGTCTTCTCCATGCGCAAGTCTTTGTGTCTCTTCATTCAAATGCGCACCGGCTGTCTTGCGCAGATCACCCTTATTTTCATGCGAGCCAACTGGACTGGTAGCAATTTGCTCTTGCTGTGATGGCGGGAAATCCTCGTTATGAGAGCCAACCTGAGTCGCGTCAAGAGCGGCATTCTTAGCATCTCTTCTCCCATCAGCGCCAGGACTTTGCACTGCTATGGTCTTCGCTTGCTCAGGAAGATTTGATTGCGCTGTCTGTTGCTGATCGCCCTTCGAAATAATGGAGCCGGCCATCGCGATCAAGACTACTGCCGCAGCGGATGCGGAAGCAACCAACCATTTGCGCTTGCGGCTCAATAAAACGACATTGTTCGGCTTTTCTGAAACGGCTGGCGATTGCTTAGACAGAACAGCATCAAAATTATCGGCCAAATCGAACTTCATTTGGCGGCGCGGCAAACTGGAAAGCGAAGCTTTCAATGCTTCGATTTCTCTCACTTGCCGATTGCAATCTTCGCAGGTGGAGAGATGCTGAGCTACGTGCTCTCTTTCTGAGCCGTCCAGCTCGTTATCGACGAATGCATCAAGCATCTGTATGAATGATTCACATTGGGAATTCTTACTAGACATAGAAATCACCTTGAAGCGGTCTGGACACCATAATTGTCAAAATAGGGGGCGAGAAGTTCTCTCATTTTCAAACGTCCGTAGTGCAAGCGAGAGCGAACGGTACCGACACTGGTGCCGACGATGTCGGCAATTTCTTGATATTGAAAGCCTTCAATATCGTGCAAAACAACGACGGTTCGCTGACTCTCCGGTAATTCCTGAAGTGTCCTTTCGATAACGAGCTGCTGTTCTTCCAGATCCACCTTCTGCGCCGGCGAAGGCAACGGATCGGCGATCTGAGAAAGGCTGAGAGCAGGGTCCAGAGAATCTTCTTCATTTTGCGTTGATTGCGGATCAAAGGACACGACTTTTACTCCAGTCCGTCGTTGTTTTGTTCTCACTACATCGACACACAGATTGTGCGCGATGCGAAAGATCCACGAAGAAAAAGAAGCTTCCTTTCTAAACCCAGAAATTCCTTGATGCACTTTCAAGAAAGTATCTTGAGTAACTTCTTCTGCTTCATCCTGGTTTCCGAGGATACGCAAAGCCGCGTTGTAAATGCGATTTTGGTATCGGCGAACCAGAGACTTGAACTGTGTCGAGTCTCCCGTCTGTCTAAATTCTTCAACGATGGCCTCGTCGGAAAGGTCCACTGTTTTTCTCCACACAGCCAGACTTCAGGGTCCGCTATTATTGAATACGTAAATTCGTGCTCCGGAGTTCAATTTTTGAGCCCTTTATTAACAACACTTAATCTCAGTCGGGCAAACGCTCTGAATTTGGCCCTATCCATGGGCGCTCTTTTCTCAGGTCTGACAAGTATAGGCGCTTACGCCGCCGATTCGCCCGCTACCGTCACCGCCAAAAGCTCTGACGCGGTTCAAACGACCAAAGCAGTCAAAGCCAAAGAGGACCTGCCAAACTTTCACCAGGTCCACCCATATCTCTACCGAGGCGGCGAACCGTCCAAAGAAGGATTGAAGAAGATCAAAGAGATGGGCATCACAACCATTTTCGATCTTCGCAACCCGGGAGAGATGTCTTACAACGAAAAAGAAGCTGCCAAAGAACTGGGCATCCGATACATCAGTATGCCGATGAATTCCAAGGCTCCCACAAACAAGCAGATTAAACGTCTCATGGACGAAATCGACCGCGCCAAAGGCAATGCTGTAGAAATTACAGAACCGGGTCAGGCAGAAAAAATAGCCAAGGCGGAAACTACAGAAATCGAGAAAAACACCAAAAACGGCAAAAGCCAAGGTGCCTCAAAGCAAGCCGTTTTCGTTCATTGTGCGCACGGCTCAGATCGTACCGGCTGTATGATCGGCATCTGGAGAGTAATGAGAGACGGTTACGACTATGACACCGCCTACAAAGAGATGCGCAAGTATTGGTTCACGCCCAAGTTCACCAACCTATCCGGAGCGGTAAGATCGGCTGCTAATCAGAAGTCCCAGTAGGTTTTTGGTATTGGAAATTAACGGACTTTTTCCTTTGAATTGGTCGGGACAATCATAGGAACGGTCCTGGCTCCACCGGCTGCACCAGGCCCAACCGGACGATTCATCGGAGTTATCATCGGCACATTCGGTTGAGTGCGACCGCCCTGGTTCCAGGGCGAGATTGTCGGCACGTCTTTTCCTGCAGGCGTAGGAGTAATTGACGGAACACGCGGCATCCACGGATTTACACCCTGATTTGCAGGAGGAGGCTGCAATTGCGGTGCGGGCTCATCCTTTGCCGGTGTGACAGTAGGCAAATTCATACTTGCCTTCACTGTAGCCATTTTCTCTTGAGCTACTTTAGACCATGGATAAAAACGCAAGATCTCTTTTAACGTTGCCACCACCCGTGGTAGGTCCTGAAAGTTCTCGCTTAGTTTGACTTGATACCATAGTGCCGACCAGTTCGAAGGTTCAAGGAAAAGCGCCTTCTCTACATAGCGCTGCATTTCAGGGAAAAGCTTGGCTCGATATAGATGCACCGCGCAGTCGACATTCACATTGGCGTCCTGCGGAGCCAAAACGAGAGCGCGATCGATTGCTTGTTTGGCAATCGCTTTCTGTCCATTGTCACTGTACAAAAGGCTCCAGTCGGCCAGAATGCGACCTTCTACATCTCGAGCACCTACCTTTTTCGCCAATTCTTGAGCACGTACAAAATACTGATAGGCAGCCTTTGCATGCTCCGGACGGTTCAAATCTTTGGCCATAATCCGGCGCAAGTTTCCCAGCCGCCCCAGGAGTCTGGCTTGCATTTTGATGTCTCTTGCCCCATCGGCAAGAAGCAATGCCTTTTGGTAAAACACCTCAGCCTGCCTGTAGTCGCGCCGGGCCACAAGCATGCTGTCGCCGCGAGACAAGGCATCATCCATGTCGTTTCTCAGCTTATAGGCAGGGTTCAGCTGCAAGAGCAATCGCTGGAATCGATAGTCCACAGTGACGATAAAGTTTTCCCAAAATGGATTTCCCAAAATGCCGAAATTGGAATCCTGGAAGAATCCCGCTCTCTCCTTGCCTTCAGGGGTCGACTTCTTAGGACTCGAACGTTTCTCTTGCTGTATTGGATAAGTAAACGCAATGCCACGGCGAGTCACTCCGCCTAGGACAACACTGTCAATGACGACACGCCCCAGTTGAACAGGGCGGCCGTCCAGCCCCGTCGCTTCAGTAACATGCCGCACTGCAGCAGGATCGCCTTGCACATGTCTCTGCGCAACACTGGTCGGCAGATGGTTGAATGCGGCTCCCGTATCAACAAGCAAAAGCTGCTCGTCACGACCGTTCAAAGAGACTTTGATATAAGGCAATTGACGGACGATGAAAGGAACATTAGCAGCCTTAATCGGGCGAGTCGCAGTTTCCATATCTTCAAAAACGAGATTCGGCTTGCTGTAATCAATCGTGACCAGGAACTGACTGATGATGTTGGTGCCGATGATACCCGCAATTTGACGGCCCATCTGCCTCGACTGCGCACTCATATCAAGCACGCGCACAGGGACGTCATTCAAAACCAGTGGGCCGATCTCGAATCGTTTGAGTTCCGAGCGATTTGCTTGCACCATGCCGCTGTACGCAGCAATATCGAACTTGTCTTGCTTAGCTAGAAAATTCTGAGCGGCAATTCGCCTGTCAATAATCGTGTCCGAAGCACCAGTGTCGAAGAGAAAATCGACATCTTCACTGTTATTGACGCGGCACTTCACGACAATCTCGTTGTCCGCATACTCGAAAGGAATGGTTAGGCTACGCGATAGACGGAAGCGTCCTGTCTGTTTAGGCCTGTCGAATAGTGAATCCTCAATCGGTTGCCCGACTGAAGCACTGGTGAGAAGCAATTCCGATTCCCTGGTTTGATCTTT
>DTSE01000216.1 GCA_012965515.1 Candidatus Melainabacteria bacterium
AACCATACCTCATTTAACCTGACTTCAGACACCCCCAAAGCACAAATTTACAATCAGCTCTATGACTTGCTTCAAACGGTATGTCTCGTCTTTTGCTCGGCAGTCGCCGCAGTATCCGAGAATGTCAAAGCGGCTGGAGCGGTGCTCGAAGCCTTTGCGTTGGGCGACTGATTTGCCAAAACCGCGAATCAAGTCGTCGATGAATTCGATAGTTAAGCCGCAGCCCAAGCAGATCAAGTGGTCATGGTCCGGTCCTTCCTCTGCAGGCTCGTACCGCATGCCGCGGTCGCCGGAGACAGTATTGACGTTGCCGTCTGCTTTCAAGCGATGCAAGTTGCGATAAACGGTCGAGAGGCTAAGCTCATAGCCCATTTCGATGGCGCGTTCGTACACTTCAGCGGCTGTGACGTGCGTGCCCTTTGGGAAGGACTTGACAATCGTGGATATCGATTCTTGAGACTGACCGTGGCGCCCAGCCTTTTTCCCTGCCTTGGAAAACCCTTCTCGATCCTCTTTGCCTTCGCCTTCGCGATCCTCTATATGTTCGTCGTCGGAACCGTGGGCGCTGGTGTTCGGCGATTTATTTTCGAGATTATCGCCAGGTTTGTTTGTCATCGTGTTGAAAACGCTATTGAGAAAATTGTCAGTTCAGAAGTGGATAATATTCCTTCTCTGTCTGCGGTGTCAAATTGCAGAAGGGCTGGCATTTATGGCTCGTTACGTTGGACAAAAGTCTTCTTGCTAATGTCGAAGTCGGTTCTCATTTAAGGTTTGCTTTGACAAGTGGGCTAGATGCCTGCCCTGTTTGTAAATTTGTGCTTTGGGGGTGTCTGAAGTCAGGTTAAATGAGGTATGGTTAATTGACAGAGCAAATCGCAAATAGTAACTTTTAAGCGGTCTCGGTAGTGAGAATGATTTGCAAAATTTGGCAAACTCCTTGCAGTCATTGGCATTGTCGTTGCTCTCGTGAAAAAAACCTCGGTCAGTTTCGATCTGAATGATCTGTCTCAAGTTGACTGAGGAGCCAAAGAAAAATCGAAAAGTCGGCACCGCCGGAGTACGCTCTCTAACTCCAAAAGTGCCGACTTTTTGCTTGGTGAGTTTTCTTTCTGGCTTTTTGCCAATGGAAGATTCGCCAATGATATGAATCGAATTGATTGATATAGTTCGATGCGGGCTTACATAAACGGCATCCGCGGTTTCAGGTCAAGAAGTGAAAGTCACAATCAACAAAGAGAGTGCAGTGCCGATTCGCGATCAGCTGATCGAGCAAATCGCATTGCAGATTGCATCGGGAGCGCTGAAGAGCCAGGAAAAGCTGCCGAGTATTCGTGCTCTGGCTCAACGTTTGGGCATTCACTACAGCACAATAACCGCCGCTTACAATCATTTGGCAGGCGTAGGACTTCTGGATATTCGCCAGGGCTCAGGGGTTCGTGTTGCCGGTAAGGCCAAGCCGGAAGTTAAGGACGCTGACCTGAACAAAATGTGCCAGGACTTTTTGGCTATGGTTAGTGAGAATGGTTTTTCTCGCGAACAGGTTAAGCCTCTCTTGCAAAACATGCTTGAGAAGAAGCCTGTGAAACGCTTGGTCGTGGTTGATCGAAACAAAGATTTTCACGCAGTTCAGTTGGCGGAATTAACGCCGGAATTCTCGACCGAAGTTGTCGCGATGACAACGGAAGAGATGTTGGAGCACAAAGATTGGCTTCCTGACTCGCTTGTCATTACTAGCCTTTATCACGTTTTTGCATTCGAAAACCTGATTGACGATCGCACTCGGTTAATAGTTTGCGACATAGAGCCGGCGCGTCAAGAACTCGATCATGTGCAAGCATTGAAAGACGGCAGTCTGGTTTTGTTGGTCTCGCAGAGCCAGACTTTGCTCAACATGGCGACGAAACTTTTGGCAGCGCAACGAGGTGAGCAGATTGCAGTGCGATCTGTTTTGACCACAGACGAAACCGAACTCAAGTACATGATGAAGTACGCAACCATTGTGATTTGTGACTTGGCCAGCCAATCTGCAGTCGCCCAAGTAGCAGGCAAGACGCCGTTTATGGTGTTTCGCCTTTATTCGAAGCACACCATCGAGCGCATCAAAGAGCGCCTGAAAAACTGGGGCTAGTAATATTGTAGGGTCGACGGCATGCGTCGACCCTACAGGAAAAGGCGCATTGCCTCTGGATTTGTAGGGGCGATGCCATGCATCGCCCGGCCTGCGAATGTGATTCTATCGAAAGCAGGCGAACCAACTGCGGCAATATCGGCGGGCGGCAAGAATGCCGCCCCCTACAGGCATCAAGTTTAATGCGATCCCGGCACGCACTAAATGTAATGCGATCCCTGTACGCACTAAATGTAGTGCCGATATCCCAAATTGAAGTTCCTCTTTGAACTAGCGCGGAATCACTCCGAGACCGGGTCTGTCAGATAGTTTCAAATAACCGTCTTCGTAAACTGCGCCGAGATATGGGTCGTCGGAGAGAAGCAACGCGCCGTCAAGATCGAGATGATCCACAAGCGATGCGAGATGAACTGCGGCAGTTACACCTACCGAAGATTCAATCATGCAGCCGAACATAATCTGCATTGAGAATGCTCGCGCGGTGTGAATTACTTTCAGTGCTTCCAGCAGACCACCGGTTTTTGCCAGCTTAACCACGACACCATCTATGGCGCCAGCCAACCTGGCTACATCATTGGAGCGACAGATGCTTTCATCTGCATAGATCGGGATGGGAGAACCCTCTTTGACCATCTTCCAATCATCATATAGAGCATATTTGGGAAGTGGTTGTTCGATAAATTGCACTCCGTTGTCATGCAAAAACTTCGACATTTCAATGGCGCGCTTGGGTGTCCACCCACCGTTGGCATCAACGCGGAGCGGCAGATCGGGAGCGGCTTTGCGCACGCGCTTGATGATTTCGTGATCGAAAGATGTACCTTGTTTTACTTTGAGAACTTTATATCCTTGCTTTACCGCCTCATGCGTCTTTTTCTCAATCATGTCCGGGTCTGCAATACCAATGGTAAAGTCGGTGATCGGCGCTTGCAGATTGGAAAGCCCAAGCATCTTGTAGGTCGGGCAGCTCAAAACTTTTCCGCAAAGATCGTGTAGAGCCATCTCGATTGCAGCTTTTGCTGAAGCATTGCCGGCAATCGATTTGTCCATGCGACGGGAAATTTCCGCAATTGCAAACGGGTCGTCGCCAAGAATTTCTTCTTTGGAGAATGTATTGAGAACCGCCATGACTGTGGCTTGGCTTTCATTGTGGTATTCGGCTGGAGCGGCTTCACCGAGGCCGGTCAGACCTTGATATTCAAGTTTGACGAGTACGTTGTGTGTTTTTTCGGACGTTCCGTATGAAATGCCAAACGGATGAGTGGTCGTCATCTCCAACGGTTCGAAAGTTATACCGATTGCATCCTTTGCGCGTGTTGTGGT
>DTSE01000217.1 GCA_012965515.1 Candidatus Melainabacteria bacterium
AATAGTTTCAGCAGGCTCGTCGAGTCGATACTTTCTAATCGTTCGCATCAAGCTGAGACGACTGGCGAAGTCGAGCATTCAAACAAGGGACCCACGACGGCCGAAAAACCTAATTCGGCAACTCCCATCAACGTCATTGAAATTGTAGCTGTCGGCATCCTTACCGCTGCCGCAGCTTTTGCACTGAGCAAGTCGGTAGGCTGGCTTGGCGCCTTGAGAATTCAACTTTCGCAATCGGGCAATTTCTGGGTCTTGCCACTATTTGGACTGATAGGCGGCGTCATGTGCGGAGTCATCGTCAAGTTTATTGCCCCTGAAATCACCGGTAGTGGCATACCACAAGTGAAGGGATTTCTCAGAGGACATCCGATTCGTATGAATTTGGTGTCTCTTTTGGCGAAATTGGCTGCAGGAATCCTTTCTCTGGGTTGCGGACTGCCCTTGGGGCGGGAAGGTCCGACAGTGCAGATCGGCGCATCGTTGTCTGGAATGTTTGTCTCGCTTTTGAAAAGCGGAGAGAAATTGAAAAGACACTTTATCGCTGCGGGAGCGGGTGCAGGGCTTGCTGCGGCATTCAACGCACCGCTTGCCGGTGTGATTTTCGTTGTGGAGGAATTAGTTCGGGAAGTCTCCAGCACCTTCGTGATTACCGCTGGTCTAGCTTGTTTTGCCGCGGCGACTATGTCTGATTTGCTCGGCAACCACTCCCTTGATTTGTCCTCGCATACGGATTTTCCTTCTTGCGAATTTCGTTTTGCAGATATTCCGTATTTGATAATTTTGGGTATCGTATGTGGTGCCTTAGGTTCTTTCTTCAATTGGTTGATCATCAAAGGAATGACCTGCAGAACCAAGATTTTCAAACAGAACTATCCGCTTTCAATCGGTTTGGCAGGCTTGATCTGTGGACTGACCGTCACATTGTTGCCGACCGGAATGCACAACTTCGCCGGCATCAAATATTTGATCATCGGTCATACACCTGGCCTTTCTTTTGCCGCAACAGCGCTTGCCGTATCGTTCTTTATCACAATCATTTCCTATGTGTCCGGCGCTCCCGGTGGGCTTTTCGGACCCAGTCTAACAATTGGAGCCGCCACCGGCTACTTGCTTGGTGCCACTGAGTTAGGTGAATGGGCCAGTGCTTCAAACGCACCAGACCTCTTCGCTCTTGCAGGCATGGGCGCGTTTTTCAGTGGGGTGGCTCGGGTTCCGATCACAGCTACCGTGATTGTTTTCGAGATAACGCGTGACTTCAACCTGTTGTTGCCTTTGCTGATGACGACAATGGTGGCATACACTGTCGGCGAAAAGATTTACGCAGGCTCGGTATACGATCGCCTGCTCGAGCTTAGCAGCGGCGCCCAAAACCAAGAGCAGAAGCCAGAACACAAGCTGGAACACAAACCGGAAAATCAGCAACAGAAAGAATAGCTGAAAGGATTTCGTTCTTAACTCGGCGAGGCTTCGGCTGCTCCGCTTTGCAGTGTCTCGACTACCCGAGCTTTTTCATTTGAGTGACGCGGCATTACGATAGTGAAAGTGCTGCCACCTTGGGAGTTTCGTCTCACAGTAATGTCTCCGCTGTGTACGCGTACGATTTTTCTGCACACGAAAAGGCCTATTCCTGCGCTGCCACCGACTTGTCTGCCGATTGCTCCCTGGAAGGAGTTAGTGAAGATTTTTTCTTGTTCCTCCTCAGATATGCCGATGCCTGTGTCGGCAATGTCGAGGAATATTGAGTCTTCAGTAGCCTTCAAAGAGATCGTTACGGCGCCGCTGTATGGCGTAAACTTCAAGGCGTTATCCAACAGATTGAGGATCACTCTCCTGAGCGCCATTCGATCGCCCATCACATTTGCGTTGTCTGCATTTGGCTCGGGGACATACTTGAGTTGAACACCGTGGCTGCTGAATAGTATTCGTAATTCTTCAGCGCATTCTCTTACCAAGCCGGACATCTTCATTGATTGAAGCGATAGATTCAAAAACTCGTTTTCGCATCTATGCACGTCAATCATGCTTTGAACCATTGTTAAAAGCGAGCGATTGCTGTTTTGCAGCACTGAAAGCATGTGTTCATGCCCTGACTCAACCGGGCCCAAAGCTCCTTTGATCATGGCATCGAGAGTCCGTTCTGCACCAATCAACGGTGTCTTGAGGTCGTGCACGAGTGCTGCGACGAATTCCTCTTTCTTTTGAATCTGATGATATCTTTCCGTAACTTCAATGAAGCTCATGCAAATGCCGGTCACGTAATTACCGCCATCCTTTTGAGGCCAGCAGGAAATATCCCAGTAGCACTCGGATTCGCCTTTGTCGGTTTCGATTATTACTCGATGATTGTCGAGTTGAATTTTTTCACCGCGTGAGAGAACCACTTGTAATGTGGTCATATCGAATGCGCCGAGAATATCGCTGATTTTTCTGCCGACAAGCTCATTGCCTGGGATGCCGAACAAGTCTGACACTCGCATGTTGGCATGACGCACAATCATTTGCGTGTCGAGAGTGACAATTCCAATCGGAGACATCTCCAGCGAATTGAAGGTCATACTCGGGCTTATGGCAGGCATACTAGGTTTGGTTATGCGACCGCCGTTAACGTCTGTGCAATAGCCGACATAACCAATGAAGGATTGATCGGGAAGAAAGAGAGGGAAAGCCGACTCGAAGTAACGAGTGTGTTTTCCGTCTCTGCCCTTTAGTCTGACTTCAATGTGCCATGGCAACCGGCTTTCAAAGGCTGTTTCTGTAAGTTCTCTGTAGCGTTTTAGGTCTTCGGCATGAATGTGCCGGCGCCATCCGCAGCCGCGCTCGTCATCTATATCGTTGCCGACGAATTCCAGCCATCGTTTATTGAAGAAGATTCTATTGTCCGATGAGTCGCTTATCCATTGCATGTTAGAGCTGGAGTTAGTGAGAGCCACCATGCGCTGAGCCATTTCGAATGAAGCACGCTCGCACATTTTGCTGCTGGTGACATCTTTTACAATGCCAATTACACCGATGATTTCGCCTCGGCGATTGCGCATAGGATTGTAGAAAGCTGTAAAAAAGCCGTTCTTCCCTGTTTCAGGATTATAGAAGTAGCGCTCTCTCGTCACCACGCGTTTGCCGTCGAGTGCCTCTTCAATCTCATCTTTCTCATTTGCTTCGCAAAGGAAGGGCAGAGCTTCAGCAAAATTCCTTCCTGTGACTGTGTTTCTGTCGACCTCAAAGATTCTTTCCATTGCGGGATTCCACAAAAGAACCCGTAATTGCTCGTCAAAGACAACCGCGCCTTCAAAGGTGCTTGTAAGTAATGTTTCGCTTATCTGACCGGAAAGCCACATCCCACCCTGGCTGCGTTCAACCGTTTTCAAAATGTTTTTTCTCAGACTGTATGCAGAACTTTCATGCACGCTCAAGCACTCTGATGCCCCCATCCTTATAAGTTGAATGGAACGCGCCTCGCTTTCTTCCTCGTCAAATACCACAATCAAACTAGATGGCGATACCAGATTTATTTGCGAGATTACTTGTTCCGGATGAGCGCCGAGGCAGAGTGCATTTAGTAGGACGACGTCATGAAATTGGCTCGAGAGCGACGAAAAAGCTTCGTTCAGCTCGTTTACGTGCGTGGTAGTAATTGATGCGCCCAAGTTGAGCTCTACGCCTGCGCGTCGAACTGCCATTGGGATGTCACCAATCACCAGCGCCTGGATTTTTTCCATTGCACTAGCCATCAGATTTCACACAGTCAGGAATTGGGTCGCGGAAATTTTATCCGTTACCTATACGATAGCATTGGCAATTTCACGCGGTAATTACCTAGAAGTGTGATAAATCGCCGACAGGCAAGAGTCACACTTTCGGTGATCATACTTTAGGTCGACATTCGTTAGTTTGAGTGGGTTTAGATTTGCCAAACTTGCAAATCAGCGGCTAATTGGAAGGCTGACGACGAACGTAGACCCTTGCCCTTCCTTGCTTATGACATCGATCGTACCTTTGTGTTCCGTAACTATTTTCTTACACAAGTACAATCCAAGACCGGTACCGACGGCGAATCTCTTGCCCCTTTCGCCTCTGAAGAACCTCTGAAATAGCTTCGCTTTGTCGATTTCCTCGATGCCGAGACCTGTGTCCCTGACACGAATTTCTACATGATCGCGTTTTTTCTTGGCGTTGATTTCGACATGTGCACCTTTCTGGGAAAATTTGATCGCATTATCAATAAGGTTGATAAATACCCGCTTGAGACCAAGTTTATCCGCAAAAACCAGTGGCAACCCGTCCGGAAATTTCGCCGCTAGTTTTATGTCCTTTTGTTGCGCAAGGGCGAAAAGCTCATCAACGCAAATCATGAGCAGCTCGGCAATATCCACTTCTTCGAATACTGTGTCATCTGTTTTGTTGTCGTAATGGTAGAACTCGATCAAATTTTGAACCATAGACAGAAGCTGTTGGTTGCTGCGTTTGAGCATGGAAAGAACATCGCTTTGTCCGGGATCGAAATCGCCAACCAGCCCACTTATCATTGACTCGAGTGTTTTTTCTGCGCCAAGCAAGGGCGTTTTCAGGTCATGCACGAGTGTGGCCACGAAGTCTTCTCTCTGCTGAATCAATTTGCGACGTTCTGTCACTTCCATCGTGCTCAGGCAAACACCGACGATTTCATCGAGGTCCCCCTTGAGTGGCCAGGCGGCAACATCCCAAACAACAGGATTGCTTTCTCGAGACGCGTTGGCATGAACGAAGTGATTCTCCAAATGAATACGCTCGCCGTTCTCCAAAACCGGCTTGAATACATCTTCCTTGAAGCTGTTCACCAGCTTGAAAAATGACTGACCGATCATCTCTGACTCGGGCTTTGAGAGTTGTTTGCAGACCGTCGGATTGACTTTTGTGACGTGGAACTTTGTATCCAACTTCCAGATGCCGATGGGAGCATTCTCGATTGTCCGTGATTGGTTGAAAGCGACAATCTGCGCTTTTGTAGATGCAACAGCCATCGGACCAGGGATGCCTGTGTAGGCGTTTTCGGTCAGTTTCTGAAATGGCGTATCTATCTGGGTTTGGGAACCGGCGCGAATGTTGTCTCTCATCGCGGTAACGTCTTTGAACAGGCACAATACCGCGACAATTCGTCCGTCTTCATTGGTCACTGGCGCGTAGCTGGATTCGAACAGACCTTTCCTGCCTGTCTTCGGGTGAACAAAGGGGCGGTCTTGTGGTTTTACCGTTCTGCCCTGGCGGACCGCCACAAATAGCTCGTCTTCCTCAACATCTTCCAGGAAAGGCAGGACTTCTACTGCGCTCTTGCCGACTGCCTCCATAGCCGAAATGCCGAAAATCTGCTCCATCCGTGGATTCCACAGGGCAATGCGAAAGTTCATGTCGTAGGCGAACACGCCTTCAAGACTCATGTTCAAAAGCATGCTGCCTATCAGCGGCACCAGGTTGAGGTTTTGTTTGGGTTCGACCTTTGATTTTTCGGCGGCTCGCATCGACGCGCGCATAATAAACTCGGGGCGCAGTCTTCCCGATGCCAGGCAGTCAACGGCGCCATAACCAATTAGTCGGCGCCTGTATTCCTCGTCTTCTGGTCCCCCAAAAATAATTAGTGGCGCATCCGGAATAGCTTTGAGCATGCGCTTCAGAATCGATTCTGGATCGTTGCCGGTTATTTCACGCCCTACAAAGAGGACCTGGCAGTTGGCGACACGGAAGTCGCTTATCGAGTCGAACCATTCCTGGTCGACCGGTGCCATATATGAGTCCGCCTTTTCACTGTCGAAAGCCCTTTGCAGGTTAGTGCGGTCGTTATCGTTGCCACCGACTACAAATGCTCGAAAATGCGAACCATTGCCAGAATTACCAGACATTTCGCCTCGTAAATGTTTTGTTTGCCCCGCCTATATTAGTAATACCAAAAATTGAAGTTGGCGAAGTACCCTTTTGGGGGGATTCGAGACTGGAAAGACGATCTGGTTATGTATACATTTGGCGACAAGCGACCGACAGGCGTAGTGAAGCGCACTGCATTTGATACCACCGAGAGGAGCAAACCTTAGGCAGAAACAGCTAAACCGTCAATTAATTCATTACGCGGATTTAGTCAAAAGTAAAGGTAAGCTTGCCTGAGACGGGGCTCAGCTTCGACGGGTGTTATAATCAGCTCTCGCGTTCACCCCTGCCAGTCTTGCATTCCGGGCACGGCAAGCGGTGAAACGGACAAAGCAGTGAGCAGATGGAGAACGAGAAATGAGCGTCGCATACACCGTACTTCTTGTGGCACAAGCAGTGCTCGGGTTGGTCATGATCCTGCTCGTTTTGCTTCACGCTCCTAAGGGCGAAGGCATGGGAGGCATCGGCGGCACGGCTACGATGTTCACTGGGCGTCGCGGAGCCGAAGGTGGTCTGGATAAGCTCACCTGGGGCGTTTTTCTATCGTTTCTCATTCTTTGTGTTCTCTCCGGTTTCGGTATAGTCAAGTAAGCATGCCTTTTCGGCTTCCCGCCAAAGAAGAAAAAGCTCAGTACGTCTTGAGCCAATTCGATCGCATTGCCCGAGGCTACGATCTGGCCAACGATTGCATTTCCATGGGCATGCACAGGCTCTGGAAAGACAAAGCCGTAAAGACACTGCTGGCTTCGGAAAGCGGCAATTACCTCGATGTCTGCTGCGGCACGGGCGACCTGGCATTACTCATTGCCAGCCGCCTCAAGGCTGGAAAAGTTACCGGTCTGGACTTCTCCGGTAATATGCTCGATGTGGCGCGCAGCCGAGAGGCCAGACACAGAAGTGACCGTAAATCGGCAGTTGAATTAGATTGGATTAAGGGCGACGCTCTCGAGCTGCCTTTCCAGGATGGAGTGTTCGACGGCGCCATTGTCAGTTTCGGACTTCGAAATGTGACCGACTACCAGAAAGCGATTGACGAAATGGCTCGCGTAGTCCGACCAGGTGGAAAAGTTCTCAATCTCGACCTGGGTAAGCCTGAAGGCCTTATCTTCCCACCTCTTTTCGCGTTTTATTTCAGCCAGATCGTGCCGATAATCGGTCAGGTGCTGCAGAATGACCGCAAGGCCTACACATATCTTCCTGAGTCCAAGCGCAATTACCCGGACCCGGAAGGCATTAGCGAGCTGTTCAGAAATGCGGGTCTGGCAGATGTTCGCCACATAAAACTAGCATCCGGCTCCGTCGCTCTGACTTGCGGAACAGTGCAGTGACAGTCTCCGCCGATACGCCTGCCACCTCCATAGAAGGCAGCACCAGAAGGTGCATCTGCGTGGTCGTCGGTGATATGTCGGCGGACAAGCACGTGGCTAAATTAGTCGGTCATTTAAAGGAATTGCAGCCGGACCTTCATGTTTTCGGCGTGGGCGGGCCTGAGATGGAAAAGGCGGGAGTCGAACTGCTCTTCAATTGCCAGGACTTCGCTGCAGTCGGCATTTTCAGGCTGATTCACAAAGTCCCCATGTTCGCCAATATTCGCAAGGTCATTCTCGACGAAATTGAGAAACGCAAACCTGGATGTGCTCTGCTTGTCGATTTTGGCGGTTTCAACATCGGTTTTTCCTCGGCTGTTCGCAATCGCTTTGCCAAATTGCCGATCGTCTACTTCATCTCCCCTCAGGTTTGGGGGTCTCGTCCGTGGCGATTGATTGAATTGGCTCGAAACGTATCTAAAATGTTGGTCATTTTTCCCTTCGAGCAGGCGATATACGAGCGAAAAGGCATTCCAGCACGTTTTGTCGGACATCCCTTGATGCTCAATCCGGACATCTGGGACCAACAACACTCGCGGCAAGAGGTTATGAAAGAGTTGGGTCTGGACCCTGAAAAGCCGCTGGTAGCTATATTCCCGGGCAGTCGAAGGCAAGAAATTGTTGACCATATGCCAGTTGTTGCTCAGGCACTCAGATGGGTAAAGCGCATCAGACCGGAGATACAGTTTGTTCTGGCACAATCGAACGAGAAAATTGCTGGTTTGATTGCAGAACAGTTGGAGAAGGAAAAGCTAAAACCAGGTCACGAGACGGGTTTGCATCTAGTGTCCTCAGAGGTTAATTACAGGCTGCTGCCTGTTGCCGATCTGGTTTGGGCGAAATCCGGCACTACGACGCTCGAAACTACGCTCTGTGCCACTCCCATGATCATTTTCTATCGTGGAGATTGGCTGAGCTTCTTCCTTGTACTTTGTTTTAAAACAGTTAAGCGCGTCGGCTGGCCGAACCTTTTAGCCGGACGAGACCTTGTGCCTGAACTAATTCAACTAGATTGTCGAGCGGAGAAACTCGTAAAATATACGCTCGATTTGATGGACGTGCCTGCATTGAGGCAGGAGATGACCAGAGAGTTGCGAACATTACGCGACCAGTTAGGACAGGGCGATTTTGCAAAGAATGCTGCTCTGGAGATTTTGGAGATTATCGGGTGCCGGACAGCGTGAAGAGTCAAACCAAGCCGCAAGGCGCTGACACCCAAGAAGTGAAAGCGGAAGAAAAGGACGCGGTAGTGTCCGCAGCTTCGACGCAGGTGAATCTCAAGGATCCCACGCAGACGCAGATTTACCTGCGCATGCTCAAATACATCAAACCGTACTGGCTGATGTTTGTGCTCGGACTCATTGCCGCAGTGCCGTCTGGTGCGATGGATGGGGCGATTGCCTGGTTGGCTGGGCAAGGGTTGCAAAAAATCGTTGTAGAAGGACGAGAACACTTCATCTATTACGTGCCGGTCGCTGTTCTCATCATTGCCACCTCGCAAGGCGTTTTTCGTTTTCTCGAATCGTATTGCATTAGATATGTAGGCGCAGCTGCTATCCGTGACTTGAGAAACGAACTCTTTGCTCACCTGGAGAAACAGCCACTGCTGTATTTTCAGGGACAGTCATCGGGCGTTTTGATCGGACGAATGATCAACGATGTAGCAATCATTGAAAATGCAATTTCGCAAACGTTCCAGTCGATGATAAGCCGCATGATCACGCTTATATCGCTGGCCGCTGTTGTGATTCTGCAAAGTTGGTGGCTGGCGATTGTTGCGCTCAGCATTTTGTCTTGTATCGTCCTTCCTGTTGGAATTCTGGGACGTAAAATTCGCAAGTCATCAAGGAAGAGCCAGGAAGCTATTGGTGATCTTGTCTCTGTTTTGAGTGAGTCCATACAAGGTGCCAAAATCGTCCAGTCGTTCAATTTGGAACATTTTCAAACCACCAAGTTTCACGAGACCAATCAAAGTTTTTTCCACAACACCACCAAAGCCGCCCGTCATGAGGCATTGCTCTCACCCATTCTGGCCTTTATCGGTGCTGCTGGTATTGCTGCTGTGATGTGGATCGCCGGGTATCAAGTCGTGAATAATCACATGACGCTCGGTTCTCTCACATCCTTCATCATAGCCCTGTTGCTCCTCTACTCTCCGATTAAAAACATCGGACGTATCAATGGCGTGATTCAACCTGCGCTCGCTGCAGCCACTCGCATATTCGAGGTCCTCGACAAAGTTCCTGACTTGATTGAAGCGCCTGATGCCAAAGAGCTTCATGGAGTGCCTCATCAAATCAGGTTCGATAAAGTTTGCTTCCAGTATCCAGGCACCAATCAACAGGTTTTACGCAACATAGACTTTGAGATTCCTGCCGGACAATTGATCGCACTGGTTGGACTTTCTGGCTCGGGTAAGTCGACTCTCGCTAATCTAGTACCGAGATTCTATGACATTACATCTGGTGCCATCACTATAGACGGTATCAATGTCAATCAATATAAGCTCGAATCTCTCCGCTCTCGAATTGCAGTAGTTACTCAGGACAACTTTCTGTTCAACACGTCCATTGAAGAGAATATTCGTCTGGGTAGAATCGATGCGACTAGAGAAGAGATTGAGCAGGCTGCGCGGGCTGCGTACGCTCACGATTTCATCTCAGATTTGACTGAAGGTTATGCAACGCAGATTGGCGAGCGTGGAGTGCGACTGTCCGGTGGACAGCAGCAACGCCTGGCTATTGCTCGGGCTTTCCTCAAGAACGCGCCGATTCTCATTCTGGACGAAGCAACAAGCTCGCTCGATAACGAATCAGAAAAGATGGTTCAAGAAGCGCTCAACAACTTGATGAAAGGGCGCACAGTCATAGTAATTGCTCACCGACTCTCTACAGTTCGACATGCCGATCGCATTCTTGTTCTTCAAGAAGGAAGTATCGTCGAGTCCGGCAATCACGACACTCTCATCGAACACAACGGCGTCTACAAACGCTTGATTGAAGCTCAATTCGAGCGCCAAGAGGCCTGATCTAGTCTCGCTGTGGCTTGCATTCTTGCGAAGGGCTGCCGAAGATTTTTGTAGGGGAGGCATTCTTGCCGCCTGTTCGAAGGGCGCATGCAATGCGCCCCTACACGAAAGAAGAAAATCGCGTCTACGACTTAGGTTGAAGTCTCGTGACGCGTGCCATTTGTGTTCCAGCTATAACCAGAACAATTCCGATTACCTGTGCGATTGTCACTGGTTCTTTCAAAAGAACTGCAGCAGCCACGATTAATAGCGGGCGTTGCAGCATAGTAATCACTGAAATCCTTGTCGCGCCCACGGTGTTAATCGCATAGAGAAAGGCAATATTAGCAAGTCCTGCCGCGATGCCGATCCAGACACCGAAATACCATGCATTGGCCGGCATGTTGAAATTGAACGGCAAGATGAATATGAGTGAAAACACCGCACCAACCGCCATGGTGCATGCGGACGCGACTGCCGGTGAGATTTCGTCCGTCAGCCGTTCCATTTGAACTCTATAAAAGGATGAGGTTATCACTGCGCCGAACATCAGTACGAGGCCCAGCGGCTGGACAATAAATTGAGAAAGTTCGATGCTGAGCAAGACTCCTAGGAATGAAAGCCAGAAGCCAGGCCAGAACAACTTGTCCAACTGGTCGCGACCCAGTCTTTGATTGAGCACTGCCACTAATGCTGGTGTCGTAGTCACAACTGTTATTACGGTGACTGCAGAAATGTAATAGAGAGCGAACATGGTAAAGAGATTGGTGCCAATGAGCAAAATGCTCGAGACCATCAATTTCTTGAGCTGCTCTCGATCGGCAAATTTAAATTTGAAAAGGAAACAGACTGTGAAGCATAGTACTGCGGCAAAGACGCTTTTCAGAGTGAACAAATGCCACGGACTCAAATGCCCGCGGAAACCAAACTTGACAATGATTGGCTCTATGGACGCTGCCAGCAGCGCTCCCATTACCCAAATAGTGCCCGCCAGACGCGAATTCGGGCGTGTCGTACTAACCATTCAACTTTCTTACAATCTCTCGCTGGCTCAGACCCTGCAGACCGATCCGGTTAAGGGTTCGACCGTGAGTGAGGAAATCAACACCGCACATGACGGCGGACATATTTATAACAGAATCAATGGCCGGCGTTCTGAGATTCGCTAAACGAGACAGTTCGTACAAAGGCACATATACGGTACTTACAATTTCGCCGAGCGTTCTGACCATGTCCTGCCAGGGCGCGCAATGACAGTATTTTGGAACCATTGCAATAGCTTGCTCCGGGGTTGCCGCTATCGCGCCGTACATCCTGCGAATATTGTGTGCTGTGGATATTCTTGCAGTTGAGTAAGCGTCGGCAATCGAGTTTAACTCTGACTCTAGGCGCTCGAAAATGTTGTTGGATTTCTCTGGTGAGTCCGATACGGAATTGATCAACTCGCTTAAAGCAGCACTCATTTCGGCATCTGCACCAAAAGCTTCAATTACTGGATAAACAATTGCTTGATAGTCGCAAAGTCCACGGCTAAGCAGATTTGTTGCTGCTTCCACTTTTGGAAACAATCTCTTCACGGCCGCGTCGCAGTCGAAGGTGGATGCTGGACTTGTCGAGGCGAATTGCCCCCACTGTCGCATTGCATGGACTTTGATGGTGGCACCATTTTGTTTCTCAGCATGGAAAAGCGGATCCATTTCTGCCACTTTCACACCCGATACACCATTCGTCAGCAGGTGTTTTTCAAATTCGAGGCTGGCACCAATACCGCCACCATAAAGTAAGACCGTATGTTTTGCCCTCATCCACGGACTGATTGACCAGGCCAACTCTTTGTAGGTTGATGGCGGCGCCACGACAATCAAGTGCGCGCAATGAGCTAATAAATCTTCCGGTTTTATACTGAAGGTCTGCTGGTCG
>DTSE01000218.1:0-4567 GCA_012965515.1 Candidatus Melainabacteria bacterium
ATAAGCCAGAAGCGTCCAGAGATAACTTGCCGCATTGAGGAAAAAACAAGCCGCTTCACCGACCAAAGGGATTGCCATACCTGCAATCGCCGGACCAATGATGCGCGCGCCATTGAAAATGGATGAATTGAGACTGATTGCGTTGACCAGATCTTTTCTATCGATGAGTTCAGGCAAGAATGACTGGCGAGTGGGAATCTCAAAAGCATTGACAGTACCCAGAAGAAGCGCCAAAGCAACGCAATGCCATACTTGAATCTGATTGTTGAAAGTCAAAAGAGCAAGCATCAAAGCTTGCATCATCGAGATCAACTGGCAAATGATAAGCACTTTCCTCTTATCTCTGCGGTCGGCAATCCAACCTCCGACAAGTCCGAACAACATAACCGGCAAGAGTACGGCGCCTTCCACAAGGCCAAGCATGAACGCGGAGTGCGTCAGCCTGTACACAAGCCAGCTCATTGCGACCTGCTGCATCCAGGTGCCGGACAAAGACAGAAGCTGCCCGACGAAATAGAGCCTGTAATTTCGATACCGAAGTGAACGAAACGTTTGCGAAAGCTCTCTACTAAGAACTGACTCGGCGATGTCTCTGTCCCCCGACTAAGACGCAAGCATGGATATGCGCTCGGATCTTTCAGCACCGGAAAGAAGCACTTCCAGCATCGTTTTCGTCTCTCTCGAATAATTCGCCACAGTGAGCCGCCGCTCCAGCATCCGGACGCATTCAGCAACCTCTTCAAAAGGAATCTCGTGACCTTTTGCCTTCCTGGTGATGTTCTTCAATTTAAGTACGATACGAACGAGAGAGACAATTGTGGCAAGGTGATTCAACCCCGCAACTAAACTGAGTCCTGCAAATCCGGGTCCGAAGTACAACTTCGAAAAGATTTTCAAATAGGCGAAACGCTTGAGCAAACCTTCGCTCTGCGCGTCCAGCGCTGCCAGAGTGTATTGGTTTAGGTCACCATAACTGAAGGTGCTTCCGGCAAACTTAATGAGCACTTTATCTGGTGGCGCGACTAGACTGCGGGCCAGTTGCGCCGTGTCTATCTCGCAACTGTTCTCTTTGTATACGTCATCAGGGAAGTATGCAGCAAGAAGTGCATTGATCAAGAGAGAGTCCACAGTGCGAGGTTTAGTTTCCAGCCCTGGAATCTTGTCGAAATCCCGCTTTTGATTAATGAGCTTGCTGGTTTCTTTTGCAAGAGCGCAAAGAATTTTGTCAGCGCGTCTATTCATAGACTCAGGCGTGTCTTCCTTCAAAGCTGCCAGCAAGGTACTTTCAATCACAAGATATTCGTTGAAGCTGAGAGGCTGCCCATCGATTAGTTGTAGTCCATTCCAGTCGGGAGCAAGTTCTGAATAGAGTTTTTGAAACAATTCATACGTCCGCAATAAGTGCGGTTTTTGCTCTGCAAGCGGACGGCCGCTGTTATAGAGCACACCGGTAGAAGCAAAACTGGCCGATGCGTAAACACCGTTAGGCGTGGGTGTGAATGTATAAGGAAACAGTCGGCACATGGACGGCTTAGCTTCTTCACCAAACTGACTGTGAATTTCGCAGCGGTTGTCAGGCGAGAGAAACTGACACTTTCCATCCCGTCGCTTACCGAGAGCACTTGTGAACGCCCTTTGTCCCGGAGATGCGGGCGCACAAGTCTTGATTATATGAACAGGCTCTTTTTTGACGCCCTCTATCTCGAGGGAACAAATGCGCTCAAAATCATCGTCAGTCAGGGGCACGGGCCAGGAAAAACAACAGTTTCCGCAACCGGTGCAATCGAAATTTATCCCCTCAGGGATATGCAGTATCGCTTCTCCGCCCATAGAAGAAATTATGCAGCATCCTGACTCAATTAGCTTATAAATGACCGATGCGCTAGACTGAGTAGCAAAATGCGAGAAAAATTCATTTGTATCGCCATCGCAGTGTTGTCATTTTTGACCACACTATTTGCGTTTCTCCCGGCTCTGGGCAGCCACTTTCTCCTTGACGAGCAATTCATAGCAGCCTGGTCCAAGGCACTTCTATCTGGCACAGCAGCAGGCGGTTGGGGCAGCTTTTTTGCCTGGAGCGGGCCGGACGCTCAAGACGCCTTCGGTCCGATCGCTAGCCTCGCATGCATCATCCAATCACAAATGGGAGCCGGACTAGCCAGACTGCTGTCCATGCTGATTCATGCAGGTTGCAGCGTCGCTCTATATTTGGTGGCGCGAAAGCTAACCTCAACTGGAAATTTCACTGTCGATGAAGGTGGCGAAGCGACGAAGTTTGCCAGTCGCGAAAGCATCTCAATCATGATCTCCGTATTTGCAGCGCTTATTTTTGCGGTTCATCCACTTAGCGCCGAGCTGGTAAATTTCCTCGGTGCAACGGGCATTGAGCTGTCTGTGTTGTTTTTCGCACTGGCATTTAACTGCTATCTCAGCGCCCATCCAATATTGAAAGCAGGTCCGGAGAACAGAGCCAAGCTGAACAGTATTCTGTCCGTTGTGTTTTTCTTTCTTGCCTACCTTGCATATGCCAAAAGTTGGTATTTAATCAAAATTGTCGCCATGTTCGAGTTGCTCAATTTTGCACTCGATCCTGAGGCGAGAGCGCAGTACATGAATTTGTGGAAAGACGCGTCGGCAGTAGGAAGAAAGCGATTCTTCGCGACTTTGGGCACTCTCATGGCGGTATCAATCGCATGTATGAGTGTAGAAATCTTCCGGGGCAATGGTCCTATCGGATCAATTCTTGCCATGATGCCGAATGGTTTGCGCAACATGCTGCTTACGCTGATGTTTCCAGTCAACCGTGCACTCTGGAGAAAATACAGTATAGAGTACATTAGTCTATATGTCGTATTCACACTGGCCATAGCACTCTCCTCGTATGGACTTTGGAAACAACCGAAATACAGAGTTGCCGTTCTCACCGCATTTGCCTGGGTATTTTTTGGACTGCTGATTGGCGGCAACCAATCTACTGTTGCTGACGACTTTTATGGTCATCGCTATCTGGCTCACGCACAGTCAGGCATGTCGCTACTCATTCCTCTGCTGTGCTTCGGGCTCGCATCCGCTCTCAATCAAAAGCGGCTCTGGGCAGCTGCGCCCGCTGTTCTGGTGTGCCTTACCTTCATGATCGCGTCCTGCCGGCACTCTTTTGTTCAAAGCCAGCATTACAAAAGTGCATCGAAGTTACTGGAAAAAATTCAAAACTCGGCAAAAATTGTATGCGCGAAAGAGAATACAAGTTTTTGCATAGCCAAAGATCTTCCAAGAAAAATTGCCTTTGTTCCGATCATTTCACCCTTTCGTCCGGTGATACTGAACGCCGGCAATGGTCTCTTGCGAGCGCCCACTGTTTCCGGAGGTCCGCTCAAAGACGCGCTTTCGGCAGGAAAAATGTTGGGTTCCACAACACGCTGGGATGATACTTGCAATTCTCTATTGACCATTGTTGTCGAACCGAAGAAAAACGAACCGGCCTTTGAGCAAAATGCCGAGCAAATCGCAGCAAGCTTCAATCCACCTATGCAGTATTGGAAAACTGTGAGTATGGACAAGCAAGAGAAATGCCTAAAGATCGCCAGCAATTCAGAGCACGAGCCAGGCATTACCTTGTTCTCTCGGGTACTCAGCCCACTGGATGGAGACGTTTTCTATGTAGATGCAAGAATAAATACGCCTGTGCAACCGAGCAATCCGAATGTCGAATTGCACTGGATGACTTTGCACACAAACCAATACGAAAAAGAAGATCGACGCGCAATCGCACTGGCAAAAGTCAATGATAAAGAATATCACCGCTACAATCTCTCCTTGCGCTCAACCGGTTGGGCGATAAACGGTCCCGCCACACAAATTACGATTGGTTTTCCCTCCAGCTCTACGGTTGAATTGAAAGGCATCGGTATAGTCAAAGACGATAAAGAAGAGCGGTTGTTTGCAAAACTGAAGTGTGCCGATCCCGGTCGATCAAATAGTGATGGCGGACAGGGTCGATTTGCCAGCTTATGTTTCAACTATCCTGATGATGCGGATCTAGGACTGTTTCACATTGACAAAACCCAAAGAGAAATCAATCTCAGCTACGACGTTTCTGCCATTACTGGTGGTGCAAAGGCGGTTTTGTTTTCCACTCAAAGAGATCAGTTGAAACTACTGGCAGACTGCAGCGAGATACCAACAGATAGCGCATTCAGGCTTGATCTCAACGAGAAAACCGGTACAGTTAAAATCGATCTAGAGCGTTTTGAAAAGACTGGAATTTACGGAATTCGAATTGCCGCAGTCAACAGCTCCGGCAATCCGGTCGGGAATTTCAGTGATAGAATCTGGCTTCAGGTGGACAAAAGTCAGTAATCATAGGAGTTTTGTAGTTGGACAAGCTGAGAGTAGCAACCAAAGACATCATCTTTGCCTGGCTCGATGAATCGCAGGATAATTCTTACTACCTCGACAAAATTGAAGGTGAAACCCGCATGGTTAACCGAAATTTGATCGAGCTGAGAGATCTTACCGACGACATCGAAAAGAATTCGACTCGCTATCTCTATGTTCCAAAACTGACCAG
>DTSE01000218.1:4577-12174 GCA_012965515.1 Candidatus Melainabacteria bacterium
TGTTGGTATCTCGCTGCAGTCTGCCAGTAGTTTCAACTGATCTCTTTGAGTGGAAAACCTGACCGCGTTTCTCAACACTGTTGAAAAACCTGATTTGAAGAACATCTTGCCAATTGCATTTGAAAGCCCGCATAAAGTCAGCGCCTTTAGAAAGATCTTGGAAAAACATCCCGAAGAACTGCAGCGCTTTGAAGACTTCAGAGAAAAGTCTATGTTGGACAGAATCGAAAAGTGGCTCAAAGCAAACGGAATCGAGCCATCATTCAGATAGATAGAGATCGGATATAGATCAGAATCTAAGACTGTGGGGGGAATCTGGCGGCGCCCAATGGTGAACGTTCAGGCAGAACCGGTCCACGGACGCATTTGATGGCTGACCAGGGCAAATAGAGAGTTTCATTCTCTCTGCGCAAACAAAGATAGGTGTTCTGGTCAGCCATCGCGACTTCACCTTCTACCTGCTCACCACTGATGAGCAAGACGGTCACTGGAGTGTTCATTGGAATTGCCACGGCAAACTCCCGGCTGACTGGACTATCAAATGTTAGCAGACGAAAAATGACAAATCAGTCAAGAGCCACAATATTGAAGTGACCATTAAAGGATTACGCAGTCGAGCGCATTACGCGGTGGCGCGCCGATTCAACTCTTGCAACTGGTGTACGGAAACATCGTTGGGCGCGGGCTTCGTAGAAGCAATTTGAGTTTCGGTTGCGTTCGGTACAGCAGCCTTGATTGTTTGCACATCGGCATTGTGCTGAATTCCAAGTGCCATTAGACTTTGTACTTCGCCCATTCTGCTGAGAATTCCTGCCAGGTGAGTGAAGTTACCACTCTTCAGGCAGAGCGCCAAGGCTGTGGTCAGGTTGCCCATACTGCCGGTCAGCTGTCCCATATCAACTGCAACACCCGGCTTGCCCAATGCTGCCTTGAATGAACCGATATGCCCGTCGGCTCCTGCAATAGCCTGGACGGACGCATTAGTGGCGGTTTGCACCTGTTGATATTCTTGACTGAAGTACTTCGTGCCGCTGCCGGAGGTATACGAGCCATCAGCACCGACGTGCGAACCGTCTGAGTATGTGGTTCCTGAGCGAGTACTGTCGGCAAACAGGTTGCCATTCTCGTCGTAAACCTTTAAGTGCCTTTCTCCATGGTTGTAGCTGATTTGTTCTTGTCCGTCGTTCTTTTGCGAATACTGTTTGTTGGCACCATCCCACTCAGTTGTTTGCTTGTTCGCTACATCTTCAACTTTTTGTTTGCCGTCGGCATTCTCGAGTCTGACAACATCATTAGGACCATCGCCTCGGCGAACTTCAATAAGCGCAGTGCCATCAGGCTTAGTACCCAACTTCATGTTTTCATGGGTGACAACGACCTTACCGTTTTCCACCTTGGCGCCGGTAACATCCATCAATTCGTTAACGGATTGTGGCTCGCGACCGCCGCATCTTCTGCGACCCCAGCCTCGGTACCAATCAGGTAACTCAGCGCCTTGGTCCAGTGTCTTAAACGTGCTCTGATCCGGCTTTCCATCAGCACCAAGTCGACCCACGCGGAGAATGCGTTGGCCGTTTACCATTCCTACTTGGACGATTTCCTCACTGCCTTCCTTTGTATAGAAAGCTCTTCTGTCAGCACCGGTGGTAGCTTGTACAACGCTGATGCCATTCTCTTTATCGACGCGCATGACAGATTGATCGCCCGCGTTGACGACGTCGTTATCTCTCTGCTCGCGTGTCAAATTACGGTAGTTTTGATGTGTATTAAAGTAAGTGACCTTGTTATAGCGGTTAAAACCAGCAATTTCACCGTAAACGCCGTCGGCGGTGATTTTCTCACGCAGAGCCTTTAGTTCCACGCTCATGTCGCCGTTGGCATCAATACGGCCGGTCGATCCGTCCTTCAATTTATATGATTCGCTGCCGTCGCGATTGCGCGTTATCGTAATGCCGTCTTTCTCAACAGTGGTCACGCCCTTATCGCGAGTAACAATGGTGCCGTCCGGCTTCTTGATGGTTGTCCTGTCCGCGTCGGTGGTGATGATATCGCCATCTTTCTGCGTCACGGTGACCTTGTCGGCCTTGCCGTTTTTGTCAGCATCAGTAATTTCCATTGTTGCGTCTTGACCGAAAACGCCTTTCCATGCGTCGCTCACGGCATTGGAAACACCATCGGCTAAAGCCTTCGCACCATTCCAAACAGCGCCGACACCGTCAGAAAGAGCGCCCCAGAGACCGCGACTCTTCTCCTCGACAGGTGGTTTCACTTCAGCAACTGGAGGTGTGACCTTAGGCTTCTCTTCGGGCCAAATGCTGGAAACCATTCCGTCCCAAGTGCTTTCAGCGAACTCTCCAACTTTCTTGCACTGACCGCCGATATCCCACCAGGCGGGGTCGGAAACGCACTTCGCCCAGGTGTCTTCAGTTGACTGTGAATCGCTACTTTCCTGACCCTCGAACTTTTCCTTTTCATCTTCGTCAGTCTGGTTCGCCGCGTCAGCCTGCTGCGTGCCGGTTTTGGCGGCATCTTTTTCATCAGGTTTGGTTGCATTGGCGGCCATGGAATGGTCCCGTGCGACGTCAGGTATTTAGAAAAGTGCGACTGGAAGGTCACATAGTAAGTTGTCAGTATTCTGAAACATTAATTGTGCGGTGTCCATGGTGGAATTCCCATCCAAGATTAAAAATACCCAAAAAGGATCATTTTCTATCCTTTTATGCGGTTTAGGAGTGCGTTTTTGGGCATTTCGTGAGACGAAAGAACGCTAGAATTCGTACTAGAAAGCATCAAAGAGATGCTTGAGGTGGAAAACAACGCCACAGATTGCGATTTGCCTCTTACTATTGCGCCTTCTAAAAAACGAATGATTCAAAGAGATTTTGCCCAAAACGCTTGTGTCACAGGAAGTTCGCGTATTGCCAGCCGGCTTGCCAGTTTCCGAATCCGAAACTGTGTCCCACTGGTTCTGTCAGCTTCAATTTTTCTCGGCGGCTGCGCCAATATTTCAATTCCAGGCAAACCGAAGGATGGCCAGGGGCAGGGCCAGGGGCAGGGACAGGGACAGCTACAACAAAGCACAGGCTCGTCTTCCAGCAATGCGCCGAATATTGCCGGTTACTGGAAGATCAACTACACCGTCAGCAACAAGCCGATGACGGCAAGTGCTCGCATAACTCAGGCCGGCAACAACTTTGAAGGTGCCGGGACTGACGATCACAACAGTTCACCTTTCAACATTACAGACGGGAAAGTCACAGGTGGCGGAGAAGTCCGCTTCTACAAGAAATACTCAGGCGGTAAGTCCGCCCCCATTGAGTACAACGGCAAAATGCGCATGGTTGACGCTATGGGCTACAAGGGCCCCTACATGGAAGGCGAGTATGTGACCGCTTTCAACGGCAAAATCATTGAAGGCAAATGGGAAGCGCAAACATCGGCGGTCGCAGATCCTTCCCCACCACCGCCGCAATCTGCACAGCAAATGCCTAACCAGCAACCGCCTCAACAACAGATGCCCTCCAACCAGGGTCCGCCTGGCGATCAAGGTCCGCCCCCTCAGGTTCAGGGAAATCCGCCGCAACAAGCAATGGACCCGAGCAAAGCGCCTCATCTTTCAGGCAAATGGAACACCGGCTTTGTCTATCATGGCAAGACGATTCACTCGACAATGTACATCGAGCAGGAAGCTGGAAATGTGCGCGGTCATGGATTCGACGAAGAAACCAAAGAGAAATTCACTCTCAAGGGTTGGTATTCGTTCCCCAAACTTCAATTTGTGCGCAAGTACGAAAAAGCAAAGGGAGCAAAAACCAGTAAAGAACTGACTTTCAGAGCAAATGTCAGCATCCTGAATGAGGGCTCTTATTCCGGACCTTATCTCGAAGGGGAAACAACCCTTGGCGAAAGATGGGAAGCGCAAGCTTTGCGCTAATTGAAGTGCACGCAAAACATTGAAAAGCTGTAATCGTTCTGGCACCACCAGTGGTGCTCAATTTGCCTGCACTGAATACGGTGCACCAGTCTTCCGCAAAAGAGAAAACCGAGAACGTCTTGATATCTCTAAGAAAGGTTTTACGAGACAATCAGTGCGTCTTGCGGGAACTCAAGAGAAAGTCTGCTACTCTTGGTGGCTGCCAACAGCATGACATTCTATAAGAATGCCTTCAGGAGCCATCTTTTATGAGTCCGAAAGGAATCCCTACCGCGACTGCGGCGATTCTCTCCCCCAAGCCCAGCAAGCAACTGAGAGCCCGCAGAACATCCTTAACGGTCCTTCTGATTGCAGCTTTCGCAATGCCGCCAGCATCAATCGCCTCTCACTACAGCGGCGATACCAAGAGAATGGCGACCCCTTACCACGGCACGTTGCCAAGCGATCGCACCTTAAAAAATGAGTCTTCTCTAAGCACCAACGAAAAGTCCGCAGAAAAGTCGGAGCAAATAATCGGTGATGAGAAAGGCGATGATGCAGCAGAAAGAATCTCATCAGGATGGGCGATTCCAATTGATGGTCCACTCTCCCTCCTGACCAGAACGACAACGAAGGTTGTTCAGCGCCGGCGAGTTGCAGCGCAACCACAAGTGCAGCAAGAACAGCCGAAAGAACTGACTGGTTCCATCAGCACTGCCGACCCCTATCAGCACGTCGGCTGTCAAATGGATCGATTACTCGAAACAGCGCTCGAACGTGACGAGAAAACAAAAGCAATCGACATGGCGGTTTCGCACTACAGAAAGAAAAGCCAGATCGTTATTGCCGAAACCAAAGACGCATTCGATTACATGATCCCCTACAGAGGATTCGGTCCTTCGGCAGAAGCGGGCGACATCATCCTGGGCGAAAAGTTGAAGATGAAGAGCCGCGCATCGGCGGAGTTTGCCAGACAGAAGAACGTCGATGAAACTCACCTCAAAGTAACGACGTGTATGTTTCAGGTGGCCATGGGCATCGGCATGTCCGACCGAGAAAGAGGCGACGAAATTGTCGACGCCGGTATGAAGTCGCTGAAAGATCTTGTCGGCGAGGAAGAGGCAGAAAAGACAGCGAAGATGCTTGCTAATTTCAAAGACAACTTTGAAGTTCCTCAATCTATGTACGAGCAGAAAATCTGGGACGTAGCTCAAAAGCAAGCCAAGCAAAATCAGATTTTCCAGGCTTCTATCGAAGAAGATCCGGTCGTTAAAGAAATTAAGAAGAGAGTACACAAATACAATCGCAAGAGCCGTCTTTCAATGGTAACTTCGCAGGTTCTCCAAACAGGTCTTGGTGTCCCCGCGCTGACGCCGAGCTTCATCGGTCCGGGAGCTAAAGTTGCCTTGCTCACCTATGTGATGGCAACCGGCGGCCCCGAATCATGCAAGCTGTTGAAAGAACTGTATTTGGACAAGCGCTTCGAAAGCCGCTGCAAAGTCATTAGTGAAGAAGCTCACATGGCCATCGACAATTATCAAATGGCGCTGATGACGCGCAATCCTGTATTGCTCGCCTGCTCGGAATCTCTGCTCGGTCAGATGATCGGAGAGATGGGTGTCAAAGAAATTATGGGCACCGCACTGCTATCCGAAAAGAAACACGTACCGGGCGCCTGAGTTACTTAAGAACGCCAAGTTTCTTTCCGACCTTTTCGAACGCCGCCAATGCACGATCTAAATCTTTGCGCTCATGAGATGCAGAGATCTGAACGCGAATTCTGGCTTCGCCCTGCGGAACGACCGGATACCACAAACCACGGGCATAGACGCCCTCTTTGAGCAATTCCGCGCTCATATCTTGCGCGATCGCTGCTTCACCCACCATCACTGGCACAATGGCGTGAATGCCTTCGAGTATGGTGAAACCGGCGCGCACAATTTCCTTACGGAAATACTCGGTATTCTCGCGCAGTTTCACAACCAGCGAGGAATCTTCCTCGAGCATTTTGAATGCTTCGATAGCAGCAGTCACCACGGGCGGTGGCAGAGTGTTTGAGAAAGTATAAGGTCTGGATTTCTGACGAAGATATTCGATCAGTTCCTTCTTGCCGGTAAGGAAGCCACCGGCAGCTCCACCCAGTGCCTTTCCGAGCGTTCCGGAAATAACATCAATTTGACCATGAACGCCGCACTCTTCAGGAGTTCCACGCCCGGTTTTTCCAAGCACACCAGTAGAGTGTGATTCGTCGACAAAGAGAAGCACATCGTTTTTCTTTGCCAGGTCGACAAACTCTTTCAAGGGAGCATACTCCCCTTCCATGCTGAACACGCCGTCAGTGACAATGACTCCGATGCGATATTGTTCTGCATCTGGCTCGGCAGGCTTTGAGATCGGTAGTCTTTGTCGCGATTCTGCACAGCCTGATTCCATCGATAATCGATGCGTGATTGAGTTGATCGCTGTAAATGATGTCTCTATAGTCAGCCTGTCCATAGTCGTTGGACATCAGCCCCGTGAAAAAGGCCTCATTGGCTGCGAAACACGAAGAATGCAAGATTGCAGCTTCGCAGCCGAGGAAGTTCGCGATTCGCTCTTCAAGCTCAAAGTGGATTTTCTGAGCTCCACAAATGAATCTCACGGATGCCATGCCGAACCCGTGCTCGTCAAGCCCTTTCTTAGCGGCTTCCACAATACGCGGGTGATTTGCCAAACCTAGATAATTGTTCGAAGCAAGCATGACGCACTCTTTGCCGTCCACTTTGACGACGCCGGATTGCTTGCCTTCAATCGGCACTTCGTACTTGAATGTCTTGTTCTCATGAGCTTTCTCTAGCTCCTGCCCGAGAGCAGAATAGAGTTTCTCTACGCCAAACTTCTTCTTCACTGCAGCATTCTCTTTTGCCATTTTTATCCGTTCCTTGAAGAACCAGGGTCCAAACGAGACTTCCGTAATTACTTTTCGGGTGTAAAAACCAGCTTCATTGCTTCGCCTTTGGAAAGCAGGTCGAATGCAGAGCGATAGTCATCCAATGCATAGGTACGCTCAAAGAGAATCCGAGCCAGCTTGCTCTTCAGGTCCAGTCTTTGGGACTTCATCAGCCTGAGCATGGTTTCCCATGTGTCGAACATCTTTCTGCCGAATATACCTTTGACGGTAACCCCCTTCCAGATAACGCCGTTTGCAATATCGAAATCGTTCAACGGTTTGCGCGTTATTCCGAGAAGAAGAACTGTTCCACCGTTGCGAACAATTTGAAAAGCATCGTTATAGGCTGCAGGAGAGCCGGACATTTCTAAAACGACATCTACGCCATTGGAGCCCGTCTCGTGCTTTCGTACCGATTCATATAATGCCTGCGATCCTTTTGAGACATCAAAACAAGCATCAGCGCCGAAAGACTCCGCCAGTTTGAAACGGTGCTCCGTATCCATCGCTTCAGTTATATAGATACGCGAGGCACCAAAGTCGTGGCAAAGGAAAGCTGCCATCAAACCCAGAGGTCCGGCACCCAGGATTGCGACCGACTTGCCCCTTACGTCCGCCTCATAGACGGTGTGGACGGCATTGCCGAAAGCGTCGAGCATTGCACCTATGGTGGGTGGAATCTGTGAAGTGTCCCCGCCTTTGTTTAAGAGAATGACATTTTTGTACGGGACCACAACATGTTGGGCGAAGCATCC
>DTSE01000219.1 GCA_012965515.1 Candidatus Melainabacteria bacterium
TCATCCAAGACAGCCCCAACGGAGCAGTCTTGCGCATAACCAGCCCGCTCGTTCACTTGCCAGAGCAGAATCGCGAGCAAATGTATAAGAAGATGCTGGATTTGAATGCCAATCTGAGTAGTTGCGCTCTGGCGACCCACGACAATATTGTCCTGGTGGTCGCTCAAAGACCAACTCTCGGGCTGGTGCAAGAAGAATTGGATGAATTGGTTTGGAACGTCGCTTACGTTGCTGATTTGCTCGACAACAAGTTGGCCGACGAATTCAAGTGCCGCATGTATTCAGAAGAGCCGTCGCCCTCTAAATCGTAGGCGTACTCAGTTTTAAGGACTCCCATAAGTTGGCAACAATAAGCGGTAAACCCGTGACCGGACAATCATCAGTCAGCTCAGAAGACATTGAATATGTCAAAAAAATTGTGCGAGAAGCAGGCGCAACGGCAATCGCCATGCGCGAAGGCGTGGACATCAGAGAAAAATCGGGACCGAGCGATAAGGTGACGGCTGCCGATTGCGCCATCTCCAAAGAGTTGGTTAAGCAGCTGAGCGCGCGTTTTCCCAATGACGAAATCGTTTCCGAAGAAGATGAGCATCATAGCCCGGAAGGAACGAAGCAAAGAGTTTGGCTGGTTGATCCTATAGATGGAACAGACAACTACATCTGCAATGACGGGCAGTACTCGGTAATGATTGGTCTTCTTGTCGATGGAGAGCCGACCTTCGGCTGGGTATACGCACCTGCGTGGCAGACACTATATTTTGGCGGTCCGGGATACGGTGCACACTTTGAAAAGGACGACGCGCAAAGCGAACGATTTTCAGAGCTGGAGAATCTGCACATCGAATCAAAGGCGCGTGTAATCATGGGCGGTCGCGATCGCAAAAGCCACCCATGGGTAAGCGAATTGCCGCAAGTTCAAGTAGTAAAAATGGGCAGCATTGGTCTTAAAGTGGCCAAAGTGCTCGAAGGACATGCAGATCTTTATGTTCACCTGGCGGGCAGGTTAAAGACCTGGGATACGGCAGGGCCTATTGCAATTGCTCTGGGAGGGAAATTGGAAGTTGGTCCTATGCAAGGAGATGCGATCGTATTTCCTAAGGACAGTGTGCGCCTCGAGTCATCAGTGATCATTGGGCGCCCCGGCTGTTTGAGCTGGTCTCGCACATACATAGCTCAGCAGCCACAGTAGACACTTTCAATGACGCTCATCACTACCTCAGATGCTTTGGGAAAACTCTGTGAAGAGATAGACCAGTGCGGACGTTTTGCCATCGACTTGGAATTCATTCCGGAGCGCACCTATCGACCGGTGCTTTGCCTCGTGCAAGTCGCAACCGATCGCGGCGTTCATCTAATAGATCCTCTAGTGCAACAGGATCTGATGCCGCTTTGGCATCGCTTTCATGACGAAAGGATCAGAACTGTCATACATGCCGCCAGCCAAGATCTCGATCTTATATATGATCAGTTTCAGACTCTACCCGGAAACATTTTTGACACTCAGGTTGCATCTGGTTTCGCCGGGCTCGGTTATCAAATAGGTTATGGAAGACTGGTCGCTCAATTATTGAACGTATCGCTTTCGAAAACTGAGAGTTTCACCGATTGGCTGACCAGACCACTTACTGAGGCACAACTATCTTATGCTGCCGATGACGTAAGACATCTCTTGCCGCTTTACGATGCAATTTCAGCAAGATTGAATTCGATGGGGCGCTTCGAGTGGGCGGATGAAGAGTGCAAACGTTACTGCGCACCGGAACATTTCGAAGATGAAGACAAAGATGCGTATTTGAAAGTGAAAGGGGCAAGCGTTCTCGATCGACGCGGGCTGGCTGTACTCAAATATGTTTTCAACTGGCGAGATCAAACAGCTCAGCGATTGAATAAACCGCCGAGAACTATTCTGTCTGACAGTCTTCTTGTAGAAGTAAGCAGAAAACCTCCAGCAAAGGTTGAAGACCTGAATCGCATTCGTGGCATGAGACCGGATCAGATCAAAGGTTTTGGTCAAGGTATCGTTCGAGCGGCACAGGAAGGACGTTCTACACCTGATGGGGAATTGCCTTCTTGGCCGGCTTCACGCGGTCCGAGCAAACGTGATGTTCTGATCGGAGACATGCTCTTTGCTGTTCTCAAAGTAATCGCATACGAAGAAGATCTGGCGACGGAATTGCTTTCCACCCGCGATGATTTGCAGCAGCTCATCAAAATGCACAGAGAAAACAAACTTGGCGGTGAGAGATCCACGCCCCTTATAAAAGGATGGCGTTATGAACTGGCAGGCAAAAGATTGATCGGCTTGCTGGAAGGCAACGACCTGACTATTTCCGTGGGCAGCATGGATAGCTCGCCTATCGAAATGAAGTTCAACGCAAAATCTAGGTAGCTGCCAGTTCGGCTAAGATTTCCGATTGAAGAGTTTGACCTATGAACTTGATGTAGTCTTTTCTAAGTTCTGTTATCTGGCCGGTCAATTCGTTGAGTTTTGCAATTCCTGCAACAATCTTGTCTTCCGTTTCATCGATTGCTGTTCTATAGCGATCGGATGAAGTGCCAAGAGTACGTACATTTTCACGCGCTCTGTTTGGAAACCAGCTTGCACTCGACCATCGCATCAAGCACTTGGTGTTGGCGAACAATTGCTTCTTTTCGATTCGCTTTTTGGCTCAACTCCGAGGGTGCCTTAATCAAACCTGCAAGGTAGGCAGACTCTCCCAGAGTCAGCTGCGAAGCGTGTTTGTTGAAGTATGCAAGCGACGCCCGTTCAATACCATATGCACCTTTTCCAAAATAGATTTGGTTTAGATAAGTCTCCAACACCTTATTTTTCGAGTGGCTGGCATTGATCAAAAGCGACATGCACGCTTCTTCAGCTTTACGCCAGAGAGTACGATCTTCGGGATCTAAATAGAGCGTTTTCACCAATTGTTGTGTGATTGTCGAACCACCCTCAACAACGCGCCCAGCCTCGAAGTTCTTCACCATAGCCCGACCGATGCCCGCGGGGGCAATGCCAAAGTGTTGGTAAAAGCTCTTATCCTCAGCCGCTATAACAGCTTCGCGCATATTGACCGAAATACGATCAAGGGGCACCGGCTCTACGTTTTTTTCTTCGTGTACCGTGCAGACCAGGTGATCGTAGCGGTCAAAGATCTGCACGTTTCCCTTCTGTGCGTTCAGTGACGGCAATGAGATGAAGGGATAGCTGACGATAGATTTGACTGCAAAAGCCGCAGCAACAGTGAGCGACAGACAACCAACGAAGGTCCTAGTTTTCTTGTCTCGCAGATTCAAAATACTGAGTTTGCGGCTGCGATTGCGCACTTTCTCTAAAATAGCGCGAAATCTTGCCTGTACTTTTTCTGATGGTATTCGGGTTTGCATATAGCTTCAATCGAGGTGGGCCGCTTCTGTTGACGCCGGGGCGTTGTTAC
>DTSE01000220.1 GCA_012965515.1 Candidatus Melainabacteria bacterium
CTCGACGCTGTCTTGCCGCAATCCAAGTCAATCGCCGTCTCGAAAGAAAGAGAATTGGCTGCCGTATAGTCCAGAAACCAAATTCAAAGAGAAATGGAGTCAATCATGAACGACATCAAAGTCCTGAAATTCGGCGGCTCGTCCGTGAAAAACATCGGACGCATCGAGCACGTCGCCGACATCATCGCAAGCTACAAGCCAGATCCCGTTGTTGTCGTTGTTTCTGCTATGGGTGATACCACAGATCACCTGCTTGGTCTTGCAAAACAATGCACGAAGAATCCGGACCAACGAGAATTGGATTTGCTGCTCTCTACTGGAGAACAAGTTTCAATTGTTCTTTTGAGTCTAATTCTGAAGCGAAAAGGTTTGACTGCCAAATCTTTGACTGGACAACAAGCGGGAATCAGCACAACCGACGACCATGGTTCGGCACGAATCCTCGACATCGACAGCGAATTGATCAAAAAAGAACTTCTCGAAAACGATGTGATTGTCGTCGCCGGCTTCCAAGGAGTAACTGACGAAGGTCAAATAACAACGCTTGGACGCGGTGGTTCCGACACCACAGCGGTAGCTCTTGCCGCCGCGCTCAATGCAAAAGAATGCGACATCTACACCGACGTCGATGGTGTTTTCACCGCAGATCCGAATGCAATCAAAGAAGCAGTGCCGCTGAAAGAAATCCCGTACGCACAATGCGTGACGCTCGCCAAAAACGGTGCACAGGTTATCCACCCACGCGCAGTCGAGCTTGGTGAGCAGTATGACGTCGTTGTCCGCGTAAGAAACACATTCAATCCCTCGAACAGAGGAACCGAAATCAAAGGAGAAAACGAAGTGGAAAGACGAAAACAATTTTGCGGCGTGGCCGTAGATTCAAAACAAGGATTTATATCAATTTCGAAATCGGAAGATAGCTTCAATCTACTAAGAGAGATCACTGAGTGCATCAACGAATGCGGCATTTCAGTCGAGCATATTCGCAAATCGAACTCAATTGAAAATGGTGCTAAATGCGCCACCATTCAAATTTGCTTCCAATACAAAGACGAAGACAAAGTGAGCGATGCTATCGCAGCCCTCTGCGGGAAGCATGCGGACCTTCGCGTCTGCTCAGAATTGGACCTGTGCAAAGTCACCCTCGTCGGCTGCGACGAATTCGGCAACGCGCCAGCTTCCGTCCGAGTAATCGGCTGCCTGGAATCAAACGGCATCGAAGTCAAATCAGTTCGCACCGGCGATCTAGCAATTTCATGCCTCGTCGAAAAATCGAACGCGCAGAAAGCAGCAAAACTGATTCATGAAGAGTTCGACCTCTCGAACGACTTCGATTCAACTACCACCGACGAGCTGTGCTTAATTGCGTAGCGCTTACGATTTAGGTTCGATGGCGAGAACTTCGTGGGGGTCCCAGCGAAAGATCGCCTTTACCAGCGGAAGCAACGGATGGTTCAATGCCTTCGAGCTGAAGAAAACTTCGTGCTCGCGCTCGGTTTTAGACATCTCGTGAAGCTGCGGAATGAAGCGGTCCAAGCCCAAATGGCTGGCATGCTCAGCGGCGCCATCGTATTCCATAACATTGGCGTGCTCTAGTTTTCCAGCAAAGTACATGGGCAAAAAATAGCCGATTAGAAAGCACGAAATCGCGACGGTCCTGCCAATCGTCCACATCATGCATTCGCGCCAGAAATTTGGTTTTTCGTTGAGCGCTTGGAGCATCTCCCCGACCGTATGGCGATGCTCCAGTTCCTCGCGTTCGATACGTTGCACAGTAGCGCGCTCCTCAGGATCCCTGAGCGAGCGCCAGTGCCCGCTGTACGCTAAGGCTGCCGCTAACTCTCCTGAATAAGCTAGTCGAAGCAGTCGTACCAGTTGGCGCCGATGTTCTTGGGTATCCATGGGTACACCTTGACCTGCTTAAATTCTATGCCCTTTGAATCCACTCAAAGCTCAAAGTCCTTTGAATTTATCCTTCTTCCACTCTTTAGAACCCCTTCCAGTCGACCGGCTGTGCTAAAACTGTTGCCTCGGAGGTGCCTATGTTCAACGTTTGTCCGGGTTGCGGAGAGTACAGCGATGACAAAGATGTCATCCCAGTGCCGCCCGTCGCGATCTGCCCACATTGCCAGTATGGCAGCCCGTTCGTGCTCTTGCCGCTATTCATCGTCACAGGCGCGAGCGGTTCGGGAAAAACGACGGCGGCTCTAAAACTGTCGCGCAAAATGAAAGACGTGGTCGTGCTCGACCAAGACATTTTGTGGAATGAAACTTTCAATACGCCGGACGACAACTACAAGGCGTTTCGTAACACCTGGCTGCGCATGGCGAAAAACATCAATCAGGCAGGGCGTCCCGTAGTGCTCTTCGGCAGCGCTATTCCTGAACAGTTCGAAAAATTGAATGAACGCCGATACATTGAAAAGACTCACTATCTCTCGCTTTACTGCCAGCCAGAAGAACTGACCAACAGACTCAAAGCTCGACCCCATTGGCGCGAATCGGGCTCGGAAGAAAACCTGAAAAACATGGTCGAATTCAATAATTGGTTGAAGGAGAACGCGGAAAAGACAGAACCGAAGATGACGCTGCTCGACACCACAACAATGGACGTCGCAGATACTGTTGAAGCAATTCAGAACTGGGTTTCGGAAAGACTGCCTAAGCAGTAGCAGAATATCAAAAGTATCAGAATCGTTCGATTGGAAACACAATTCACAGCATGTTCACATAAGAATGTTTGGATAGTTAAATAGATAATCGTTATGCGAAAAAAACGCTATGAAGAACCAGAAGCAAAAACAAACTATTTTGCTGGTGGATGACGATCCGAATTTCAGACAACTGTTATGCGAGATTCTCGCACCATGCGGGTTTGCGATAGCAGAAGCTGATTCCGCCGAGCAAGCGATGAACAAATTGGACGGGCGCGTTTGCCTTTCAATTGTCGATTTCCGCCTTCCGGATATGGACGGCATGACGTTCATTTCAAAGATGCGCGAGAAGTTTCCGCGCACACCGGTCGTGTTTTGCACGAGCAACTTTTGCGATGCTAAGACATTCAACTGGCTGAGAAACATTTTGCATGTTTCGCTGATTCTGCAGAAGCCGATTGAACCGAACATCTTTCTACACCAGCTCGAAGGCTTGCTGCCAACTATCACCAGAGTTGAGCGAGACGAGCCGACTCTGGTCAACATGGCTCCGGCGAACGTCGAAGCAATAAAGACCGCGGCAGAAAAGCCAGCGGACAAAACTAAAGGCAAAAAGACTGAACCGAAGACTGCGAAGAAGGCAGACAAAAAAGCAAAGAAGGGAAAAGAAGCCAAGTCCAAGAAGGAAGGCACCGAAAAGTTCGCGGCACAAAAGGCAGTCAGCACCAGCAGTTACGAAGAGTATGTAAAACAGAAAGAAGAGTTCGAACGTGTAGAAGGATTCGAACTTGCGGGAACCGCATCAAAAGAACAATTGGAACAAGAAGCAGAAGAACGCTGGAGACAGCTGCCGGACGATCTCACCGAACCGGAAGTAGAAACCAACGAGAGCTTGCTCGTTCAATTGCAACAGATGCGCCGCAAGCTGGAAACAGAAGCACGCATTAGAGCAGCACAACTAGAATTGCGCAAAGCTATCCCACCTGACTGGGAAAAACTGTCCGAATCGATTGGAAGTTTGAAATCGCAACCAAATGACCAGTTATTGCGAAAAGACTGCGAGGGTCTGGCGCACCGATTGAGAGGAACGTCAGGCTCGCTTGGATTGAGTCGAGTTAGCGCATGCGCTGGAAAGATAGAAAATTGCCTGAGCATTTTAAATCCCGACGAAGATCAAGAATTCCTCTGGTCCGAGGTCTTCCGCGCACTTGCCGATGGAGAGACAAGTTTGCGACTGGCCGAATCTATGGAGCGAAACGAGTCGGACAAGAAAGGATTTAGCGTCGGAAATGTTCTGATGTTGACTGACGAGTCAAAATTTCGCAGTGCAATCTCGCAGCTCAATCCTTACGTTAACGCCGATTTCGTTTTTGCAAAATCAGCAACAGACGCAGTGATGAAAGCGTCGTCATATCGTTTCGATTCGGCGGTTATCGATCTCAGCTTTATACCAGCTGCGCACCTCCCACAGTTGACGCGCGAACTGCGCATGATTTCGAACAATGCCAATCTAGCGCTTGCATGTTTCGCCAACGATGGGGAAATTCCTGACAGCTCTGCACTGTCATACCTGGGCATTTCGGCAACCGAAAAATTCCCGGCAGATCAAGAAAAGCTCGAATCGACTCTGCAAAAGCTCGCGGTTTCGCGACTGAATCAGCAGCCGCGAGTTCTTACTGTCGACGATGACAAAGTGCTCACGAGCTTCATTCAAACTATTCTGAGCAACATTGGTATGAACGTTCAGGCGCTCAATGAGCCGATTCATGTGCTCGAGGCTCTTGAAGATGTTCAACCGGATATCGTGCTCCTGGATGTGATGATGCCCGGCTTGAGCGGCTTTGACGTATGTCGAATGCTGAGGGACCAAGAAAAATGGCATACGATACCAATTTTGTTCCTAACTTCAAAAAGCGACCCGCAGGGCAGAGCCGCAGCATTCCAATCCGGTGGCAGCGACCTCCTGAGCAAGCCGATTCTCAGCGAAGAGCTGATTGCGCGAGTTCGCGCTCAACTAGACCATTCTCATTCGCGGCGAATGACACAAACAATTGACGGTTCAACTGGTGCACTTAAAAAGGACATGTTGATCCATCGTGCAAAAGAGACGCTCGCCGAGTCGGTAAAGAACAAACAGACATTTATGTTCTCCCTGCTTCGCATCAACAATTTCGAACAGCTTGCCAGCTATGGTTTGTTCTCACAAATGAATGTTGTATCCGTGCTCGGCAAATTGCTTTGTTCGCGCTTCACAGCGGAAGTCCTGCGTGGTCGGTGGGACGACAACACATTTGCTGTAGCAAGCGCATGCGATGACAAAGAAGCTGCTTTGGCGGCGCTTCAATCATTCTCGCAAGAAGTAAAGCAAATGGCATTTATGCTGCCTTTTGCCGACAAGCTGGACATAACAATCAACATTGCAACGGCCGTTCGAGCAAGCGACTTTGACAGCATTGAAAAGCTCTGCAAAGACGCAGAAGCGAAGTTGAACAGCTGATTATGCCGCTGCCTGCGATTTCACATCAATAGGCAATCTAATAAAAATCGACAGCTCCTCTTCACCATGATTGATGATTGTTCGACCACCGTGCTGGTGAACTATTAAACGCAGAAGGTCAGAAGCTAAGCGGCCGCGCGCGCTGGAAGTGTTTAACGCTTCCCTGCTGCATTCCCCACCTGGCGCCGTCACCGTCAGGCTCAGCTCATTTTTTGAATCGCCGACACTCACCGCTAATGACGACTTTGTTGGGGCAAATTGAGCAATGTTGATAAGAACAGCTGTCAAAGCTTGAACCAGACGAGCGGCATCAGCCGAAACTCTCGTTTCACCGCCGTCAATCGAAACATCAATCTCCTTCTCTCTAGCAACATCAGCGACATTACCGGCGACCTTCTTCAGAATCGCATCCATAGACGCTTCTTCTTTCACAACCAGGCTCTTACCTGATTGAATTTTCTCAACATCGAGCAAATTGGTAAGCAGAGAAATCAGGTCAGAGATACTGCGTTTCACTTTCACTACAACGACCTTTCCATGGTCGTTGAGAGGTCCGAAAACACCAGCTTCCATCAAGTCGGCCTTGGCGAGAAGAGACGTGAGTGGTGTCCGAAACTCGTGACTAGTGAGAGCGATCAGCTCTTGCTTATATTGCTCGAGCTTAGTTAGCTTGTTTGCCGCATCATAAAACGATTGCTCGACGAATCCAATTTCGTCCTTATCTTCAGATGGTGGCACTAAGGGTTCCCTCGCCTCGAGTCGCTTGGTGTTATCGACTATTCTGCGCACGCGAGCGGTGAGTCCGCGAATCGTGAAAATTCCATACAAGATGGAAGCAATGACTACGCACACAGCAGATGCTAAAACAATGTTTCCCACCATCTGGCGCATTTCTGTTCTCGCCCATACATTGCGCTCGACAAGTTTTTTCTCTTGCCTCGTAGCCTGTTCTAGGGGAATGACTACTTGAGCCATTTTGCGCTCTGTTTCATTCACCGTATTGGGTCCAAAATATCGATCTACAAGAAAATCAGAATCAGCTCGCATAAACTCGTCTTGCATCTGAAACTGCTCTTGCACCATTTTGTCCAGCGACTCGACGTCCTTAGCCAAAACGCTGTCTGATGCGCTGACTTCTCGCAATTGATCGACGAGCGATCTGACCAAATAGCGCCCCTGATCGTTGCGACCTTGAAGTTCAGTTGTCGGGGTAATGTTATAAAAAATAGCGCACAAATTTGAACGCATAAGCTCATCCATAAGCTTGGCATGCAGGCTGGTAATCTGGCTGTAGCGATGGATTTCATTCACATTATTTCGAACAGATCCAATCACATTCCATAGCGCACCAATCGTGATCAATTGCACAATTAGCGGAAGGAGAACAATGACTAGACTATTCCGCCACAACGTCGAGTGATAGGCCTTCCCATTTACTTGCTTAGATTCAACTCCGGCATCGGGATTTGCTGAAGCTTCGACGACTTTATCCGGTCTGACGCTCAATCTTTGCAGTCCGACTTGCATCTTCTCAATACTCTTCGCTCTGCTTTCGGTTGATTCCAGAGAAACGGGCAAAGAAAACCAAAAGGTTGAACCAGCACCAAGTTGAGACTTAAAACCCATTCGCCCCTGCTGCGACTCGACCAATCTTCTGCTTATTGCCAAGCCAAGGCCTGAGCCACCCTTCTCAACTCCATCAGAGTGCGAAACTTGCTCGAAATGTCCAAAAATTTTCTGTTGAAACTCTTCTGGAATTCCTGTTCCATGATCGATTACAGAGAGCTTTCCAAACTGATTTTCCTGGGTTACTTCAATTTCGATGTTTGACTTGCGAGGAGAAAACTTGATTGCATTAGTGAGCAGATTGAGTGCAATTTGCTGCAAACGAGCAGGGTCACCAATAACTGAGACCTCCTCTATGCGCAAGACAATCTCCACTCCGGCTTTCTTCGCATAGTCCTGAACGGTATCTGCTGCGGTTCTTGCAATGTCAGCCAGGTCGACACTTACATACTCAAGCTCCCATCCAATTCTGCTTATCTTGTCGAGACTAATGAGGTCTTTGACCAGAGAACGCAACCTCGCCACTTCGAGCATAGAGCGCTCAATACGCTCGTTTCCATTGGCATTCAGCTCTTCAAAACCATTCGCCTTCATGTCCACAAGATAGTCGTTGATTTGATTGAGCGGCTGTTCCAACTCTTGCGCAACGATTCGAGCAGTTTGAGATTGAAACTGTTCCGCTTCCTTGATTTTTCGATTGGTATCGGTGATAGCCTCATTCAGAGCGGCGATCTCATCGTTTCCACCAATTTGCTCAACATCTATGTGCTCACGTTCCATCGCCTTAATATTGTTGACGATCTTCTTCAGGCGCACTGCAATGGACCTGCTAAAAAGCAGACCGGCACCGACACTCACCAGTATCGACGCTATCAAGATCAACCAAATCGTGCGCTTAATTGCTGCTTCTTTCTCCTGCGATTCCCGCAGCAATCGGGATTGATTGCGATCGAGTTCTTCAAAAACTCTCCCGAGATTTCCTCGGCTGCTATTGAGAAATATATATTCTCTGCCAGATGTTTCACCGCCAAAGAAATCACGCAATCGCTCTGCTCGCGGCATATCGATAGTCAAGCGAAAGGCGACCCGCTGCTGCATCCCGGTCATCCACTGCTGACGCAAGATCTGAAGTTTTACTTTGTCATTTTTCCAGAGGCGGCTAAGACCATTGAAGGCATTGCGTTGCAAATCCTGAATTTCGAACATCTTCTTCTTGTACTCAGGATTCTGAGATGCGCGGAACAGCGCGTAATAGAGAAAAACGAGAGCTTCAGCAGTGCAAATCTGATTTCGAAAAACCAATGTTTGAGATGCTTCGCGCTCTGACTTTTCCAAGTTATCCAAACTCTCGACAGCATTCAGCAACAGGCTCAGAAAGCCAATCTGGAATATCACTGGGATTGCAATTGCTATGACGACTTTGTGAGCTAGCTTGAGTCTCATAGCAGCCACTCTATCTCAAAACATCGGTCATGAAATCGACGCCTTTGCTTCCCTTTGCATAGTCCTTCGCGGCAAGATCTTTTCGTCCGAGACGCTCGTAAGCCTTTGCACGTGCGCCATATCCCATGGGTTCTTTCGGATTGATAAGAATCACATTGGTGTAGTCTTCGACGGCTTTTTGATATTTGCGTTGCTGAAAGTAGACATCGCCTCGCCCCTTGTACAGCCAGACGCCGGACTTATTGAGCACAATTCCTTTGGTAAAACAGTCGATCGCCTCATCATAGCGCTTGAGCTGATAGTTGATCTCACCGAGCATCTTGTAATACTCTTCGTGAGGCGAAACGGCAATCGCCTTTTTCAAGTCCACAATGGCAGCATCAAACCTTTCAAGATTCGCATCACAGTCAGCCATCATGCGATAAAGCCAGGCTTTCTGCGCATTCGGTTCCAGCGCAACGGACTTCTTCAAATCAGCAAGCCCGAGTTCGTACTGTTCAGCCGCAATGTAATACTTCGCGCGCGTTGAGTACAAACCTGCAGCTTTCGGCGATTTCTTAATCGCATCTGTTATTACGCGAATCGCATCATCACGGTGCCCGCTTCTGGAAAGCATCTCCGCAGTATCTTCGAGTGTTCGTGCGAAAACGGCGACGTTGGATAAAACGCAACTCGCAGCGAGCAGTGACAATAGAAATTTTCGGGACGAACCGGTCATGGGGATAACAGAAAGACAAGAGATAATACATTTTATCTCTTTACCCCAGTTTTGTTCGCCCAAATACGTTCAGTCGAACGGAAAGCCTCTTTCTTTGAAAAGCGGCCGCATATTGCTACAGTCCAGCAATAAAGGAGACGGACCCGATGCTAATCCCGACGCAGAGCGAATTCCGCGTGAAATTCTCTGTCGCGTAGATCACATGTTGACCGGGTTGATTGGCGCGTGCAGGACATGAACTTGATCAGGACTGTAGTCGCTGATAATCGAGCAGGCATTAAACGGATCCATTGCCCATTGCCCTGTTGACGATTGGTTGTTGTATATGACTTTATTGCCGTTCTCATCTATACCGACAATGCCGATGTGCTGCTTGGTTCCTCCTCCATCTGCGTAGATGATGTCGCCTGGTTGTGCAGTCTCAGCACCAGTGGATTCACTCCAGCCGTTAGCCTTCATTTGGTTTGATAGGTCAATAACGCCGGCACTATTGGCATAGTTATAGCCGCCTTCCTGCAAAATCTTCGATACGGAAGCGGCACAACCGAGGTTACCTCCTTCGCAAGCTCCGGCAAACTGGGTTTCTGCCCACAGCTGTCGCCCTTGCGCTCGCTCGGACAAACTCATCAAACGAGTGTCACCTTTGCTCTTGCCGTCCCAGGGTACGGCAGCAACATTTTCCCGAGTACGACCACCACCGCTATCTCCGCCGCCCCTTCCACGGCCGCCTCCACCACCTCCTCGATATCCGGCGTCACCGCCGCCACCACCGCCTCCGCCGCCTCCATAGCCGGCGTCACCTCCGCCTCCACCAGAACCTCCACTGTAGGCAGCGCGCTGCATACTACCGGCGTCCGTTCCAGCTCCATCGGCGTCAGCACCGGCAGCTCGTGCAAGCATCTCCATCACTTCCTGCCATGTTCGGGGGAATGGCATATTCGGGTGAAACTTGCCAAAGATGTCCAAAATAGATTGAATAGCTCCTTGCAATTCAGGAGCGACATCCCCAGCATTCGCCTGGATTTCGATATTCAACGGCTGACCCGGCTTCAGTGGTGCAGCATTCGGATTCTTCACCATCTTTCCTTGTGCATTGAGAAAGAAGTCTGGTTGTCTGCCCGATTGCTGATTCTGAGCTTGCGTTGTGAAATCTATGTTTGATGCATTCTTGAACGCATCTTCGAATTGCGCAGGTGTTTGATCACCAGCATTCGCAACTCCCAGCTGCTGAAAGATGTCACCAAACGCAAGTTGAGATGGTTCAAGCCCTGGCAGTCTATCGCCAAAAGGCAGTTGCCACGCCGAACTCGCAAGATCTCCCAAAACAGGATTCATCCCTGGTGGCATTTGTAAAAGGTTTCCATCAAAAGGTGGCATGCGGGATGTTTCCTGTTTCTTACAAAACGGCGTTCATCAACAGTAATCAAAAAAACGCAATGAGTCCGGAACGTTTTGTGTATTTTTTGTTTAAACGGATTTATACGAGAGTCTCGGAAATCACGAAACGCGCGTAAATTCTCTGTCCTTTGCGGAAGCGCACACTAACAGCGCTTCCGCAAATGTACACGAGATACATTGATTCCAGAATGTTTTAAGGACCAATCACCAGAACGGGAAGAACTTCGGCACCACCGCTGACACCAACGATTGGCTCTGCAACACTTGAAGGTCCAGAGGGACGCACTTCTGTACCGTATCCTCCGCTCGCATTTATACTTACCTTAGGCGGTTGAAACTCGGGTAGGGGCCAAACATAATCATTATCGCGCTTACGTGGGCGCGGAATTGCTTCATCTCTTACTGGATCACGATCACACGGAGGGTTCGGATTCTCACCGCCGCCTTCGTTGCCAGGCTCACCGCCCTCGTTTCCAGCCTCGCCTCCCTCGTTGCCGGCTTCACCACCGTGGTTGCCGTTCTCGCTGTTGTTGTTTCCACTCTCGTTGTTGTTTCCGCTTTCGTTGTTGTTTCCGCTTTCGCTGTTGTTGTTGCTAGAGCCGCGATTGCCTCTACCACTAACACTATCCCTTTCATTGTCGCGATTCACTTTGTCGCTAATACCACCGCCGTCGTTTGCATCCTTCTTATCGCGTGAACTATCGCCACCGCCTTCGTTAAATCCGCCCATAAATGGTTCTCCTTTTGACACTCAATTTTTCAATCTGTACTTGTCGAATAGAACCCAATCACTAAATTGCGATTGCTCCTGTTCCACCGACCAGAATGTAGGCGCAGTGTATGTGCGACCAGCCGACAAACTTCGGAACGTTTTGTGAATTTTTTGAGTAAGGTCGCTCAAGTTTGCATGACAGAGATGTTCGTCTGCAAACGGGTTGCACTGCAGCGCTATGAAGCCGGCAACCCATATATAGGTCCGGGCAATCGGCCATACACAAATTTTGCACAAATTGGTCCGGATTTGTTCCGGCACGCATCGATAAGATGCCGTCATACCCCACCCCCCAGCTTTTACTTCAGGCACAGCAGCCAGCGAAGTTTTACTAATAGGAGTACGTCTAATGACCACTCGCAGTCCTGCAGAAGATTTCGGAACAGTACTGGACAGAAGGACCGGCGGAGATCACGGCACAGCAGCCGTTGCTGCCGAAGCGTATGCACCAGGCGCAAGCGCTGAAATAAAGAAGACCGGCGCAGACCAGCTTAATCAGTCACTTCAAAATAGTGGTCTCATCCCTGGAGTCGATATCGTAGGCGTTCTTGAAGATACCAATCCGAACGACAGCAAAATTGATGTCGAAATCGCGCAGCACAGTGGCAATGGCACGGGTAAGATAACCGCGCACTATGACGCAGAATCACATGTTCTGCAATACGATCGTCCAGCTTCGCTCCCCGGTAATCAGGGCAACGAACAAGTGTTCGTCAATATGGTGACAGGACAAGAGAACGTAGTAAGCGCTCCGCACCAAGATGGAAGCAGAACAGTCTCAACCAGAGCAAACGCAGGCGACAAGGCATACACAAATTCCACTGTTAACGGCAACAATCAAGTGACGGCTACCGAAGGTGTCGATGCGCAGGGGCAGCCCTTGCCAAAGCGTGAATATCGCTATGATCAAAGTGGTAAGCTTTCAGGTGTCATCGAGGGTGGAAAACCACTCGACGTCCCAGCTGGAGCCACTGTAAACACTGATCCCTTCAAAGGACCGGTTGGTGAGATTTCTTATCCTAAACAAGTCCCAGGTGTGCAGGAAGGACCAGTTCAGGTCAAGCTAAATCCTGATGGAACCAGCTCAATGACAATGCCTGG
>DTSE01000221.1 GCA_012965515.1 Candidatus Melainabacteria bacterium
GGGTCAGTGGATCATAATTGACACCACCGCGCAAAATAACCTCGGGCAAGGCTCGGGTCAATTTCAAATATCTGTAGAACGACATCACTAGTGGCTTGTTACGCTGCCAGTGCTGACCGGATTCGGATTTTATTTCCTCGCGTCTTTGAGCCGCATGTACATTTCGCAGAACGCTTAAGCCCTGAGGAACGGTAAATTTGTGGGAGCGAATCAACTTTTGCACTTCCAATGTTGACTCGACCATCTCCTGCTTGATCATTCCTTTTCCAACAAGAAACTCGCCCAGCCTAGCTCCTTCCTTGGAGCTGGAATGAAGAGCGTCCTTAATACTGACTTCCGAAACCACGCCGGACTTCACAAGCAGGCACCCGGTCAGGGTTTCAGCATGCAAACCGATGCCAGCCAAAATTGAGTTTCGGGCTCCGTCTTCTACATATTGGCTTAGTTTCTCAAAAGCACCGTTTCTATCAATATCGCCTCGGCGTATTTTCGCCTGCAAACCTAAAGCCAGTTGAATCAAGTCTTCAGTGATGCTGCCGTGATTGAGCAGAATTCGACCAAGAGGCAGGCCGGTAGCCTTAGCCAGAGCAAGCACCACCTTCAATTCGCCACCCGAAATTGCACCGGTTGCGGCTAGAAGATCACCGAGCCGATTGCGCGGAAGCGGCTCTGGCTGCACGGCAAGAAGGTTGAACGCCACACCGAGCGAGACATGTTTTCTCTTCGCGAGTGCCATCGCGTTCGAAGCATCTTGCAGTGAGATTGCTCCGTCTCTTATGTACGACTGCGCCACAACCGCCGACTGGATTGTTTCCGGGTCGACCTGTTCTCTCAGAACAAGGCACATACCAACCGGTAACAAATGAGCGCGCGAGTCATGTAAAGCAACTTGCAGTTGCTTTTCTGTTATCAGTCCCCATTCGACCAGCCAGTCACCAATGGGGCGTTCGACGACATTTCTGTCCAATCTGCCTCCAGTGTTTCCGTTAGAACCAGGGAACCAGACTCCGAGAGACTCAATACAGTCAGTCACAATCTACTCATTCCCGAAAGCCGACTGCCCGTCACCTGCTTAGAAGAAATGTGTCGATCAAAAAGGCAAAGTCCCCGGTGTTATCCGGGGACTCGCTATCTAGTCTCATCTGCTGCCGAGGTAGATGCGACTAAGAATCTAGATTTAGATTTCGAGTTCTAAATTCTAAAGAACGGAGTTTCAACGACTTTATCAAGCCAGATTACTTGAATCTGGTATTGACCAGGTCCGCATTGCACGCTCGGTGCAACAACAGAACCATCCTCGTTGGTTTTGCGAGAGAAAACGACGCCACGCTCCATCTCAGTGACTCTAACTTCTACGTCGGCAAGGGCATTTTCTTCTTTGTCTTTTGCTTGCAAGAGAACACGCAATTGGTCTTTGTCTACCAGCCAACCGAGATTGACTTGCACTGTGGCATCATCAATTTGCTTTTGGAAAGTACCCAGAGAAACCAACTGAGTTCCCACACCCCGCAGCGCGCCAGCCGGGACCATTTGTTGCCATTGCATAGCGCCGAGCATATCTTGCCATGCGCCGATTGCAGTTTCCTTCGTGCTGCCGACCAGGTCCTTGAGCATCAGCACTGCAGATTCTGCCTTGGCCACAACAGGCTTAACAACAGACTCTTGAATGAGACGACCGGTGACACGCTTGAGAATCGCTTCGTCCTTCTTGGACAAAGTTGTGTGCTTAGAAGCAGCCCACATAGCTTTGTCGAACACGCTGTTTTCGCCGGGCATCGGCAAAATGTCTGCATGCTCCTGGCAGAACGATTCGAAAGTCTCAGCGCACGCGCGCTCATCCTTTATAGATAGAATCTTTGCCAGTTTTTCTTGAAGGGTGTTCATGGTCATCTCCTAAAGTCGTGCCTCGTCCCTGTCGAGTTTTTCTTTGAATGCTTTCAGCGTTCGGACGATCTTCTTGTCGACCGTATCTATACTCTTGGGGTCCATTTTTAGACACGAAATCAAATCTTCTCTTTTATGACCTTCGACATACTTCAAAAGGAAGCAGGTACGGTGCAATTGGGTCGGTAGCTCGGCCAAAATCTGCTCAATCAGATCATTAATTAGGGCCTTAACTGCCGGGTCGGATGTCTCAGAATCGCCGGAAAGAACAGAAAGCTCCCAACCCAAAACATCTTCGGGGTTTCTGCCGTCATCTTCGTCGAACATACTATCTAAGGATGTGGTCCGCCACTGGGTCGAATTGCCGGGCGTATCGTCAAATGACTTGCCAGGGGCAAGCCCGGTGACCTTCATCGCCTGCCCGTCCATTTCGGTCTCGGAGCTGGAAACGCCCACAGGTATTACTCGAGGCTTGTCTTTGGCGTTTGGATCACGTTTCTTGAGCTGAACCTTGTGATAGCGCTCCAGGTTTTGGGCGATGGCCTTGTTGCAGGCACCCAAACAATATAAGGATAGGTTTGCGTCCGGATGGGTGGGGTCAAAGTGCTGGCATACCAATAGAAGGGCATTTTGCAGGATATCTTCAATATCTTCATCCGTGGCAAGGCGAGCGCGCGAGCGGATGTACCGCATCATGCGCTGGGGGGTGAAATCCATCTCCCCTCTTAGAAAAGCCCTGCTTTCGCTGTCCTTCATATCCCCCGTCTGCCTGGCGCCGCATAAAGCATGTATATACGGATTTCAGACATCTCGGACACCATCTAAATAGTCGAGCCATGCGCCGACCGGCCCAATGTTAGCAAATTATAAGTGCGCTGGCGCGAGCGCATTTCCCCTGCGCAGGCGGGAACCAGCCATGTATAGGCGATCTCCCGCTCACTGAGCTGTGTAACAGCCCAGCTTTGAGGTTTTTCACCGATATTTAAGCCATTTTGATATCAAGCTTCGCTATACGGGCGGCTTCGGGGCGGCTCTTTCCCCGGCCTTTCACCATCACTGGGCTATACTAACCTTGATAATGAGCCCCTTTACCAGACAACGTTTCGTTGGATTCTTACTTCTAGGTGTCCTTGCTGCTCCCAACCCGGACGCAGCCAGCGCTGCCAACGCAAACACGAGTAAGACTTTCAGTCCCAATTTCAAACATCCGCTGAGCCTGGGTACGCGTTTGCGCCTTGCCGCGGCAAAGAAAACGTCCCCGCCGACCTACACGGACGCTCCACCGATTATGCTTCCGGCCGCCTCGCCACAGGTGGTCAAGCCTGTCGAGGCTCCCACCCAACCATCACTTGATTTGCCGATCGGAGTACCGACCGGTGGAACCCAAGTTCCTTCCGAGGGGGTTGAAGGTCCGGGCGGACCAGGCAGCACAACCAATCCCAAGGAACGTTTCACGCCCAAGCCTACCGAAACGATTCCAATGTCGAATACGCCGGTGACTTGCCTCTCGAGTTCTTCGAAATCTACCCATCGCGTGG
>DTSE01000222.1 GCA_012965515.1 Candidatus Melainabacteria bacterium
ACGGGCGAATTCACTTGTTTGTGAATCCGCCGGTATGCACGAAGCCGGTCGACCCTTTTGGGCCGACCGTTTCGCCAGTGTCGTTAGCGACTGCGCGCTAGGTAGTCGAGACAATTGACGATCATCGTGACGAGAATCGCTACTGGCACAATCCATTGAGGAAAGATCTGCATAACGCCAAGCAGTGCGCCGAACGCGCATACTACGGCTGCTCCTGCCACCATCGGTCTCGTGAGATTAATGAGTCCGATGATAACGAGAAGGAAGACAACAAAAACCTGAGGATCGATAGACATGCTACTGCCTTTCTCAATTGCTGCCGGAACATTGCCAATTCTGCACCACCGGTAGTGGTATAAGGGGTACTGGTTGTGGCTTTGAATTGGCGATTGGGTTGGTATTTCGTTCCGATACGAGTGGGGGATGAGTATGCTCTTACCATGCGGGTCTACAGCGTGTTCACAAGTCATCGTCTGTGGTTAAGAGACTTGCCGCGCCGTTATGCGTGGATTCTCGGCAGCCTCGCCGGTTTCCTCGTTGGCGCCATGGCGGCATGGTCCCTTTCAAGCTCGACACAAATAGGCACATTCAGGTGGTGCTTGGGTATCTTCATCGGTCTCACCATCCCCGGGCAAACACTCGCCCTGTGCAATATGACCAACGCAATGTTCGAGCTGGCTGGTCCCGGCTGGTGGAAACGCCGCAAGGTTGCTGCCACCTACCATCGGCCCAGCTCTGTAGCTAATGCAGTTGAGTTAAAAGTGCCCAACTGTAGGAGCGACGCGATGCGTCGCCCTGGCGATGCATCGCATCGCCCCTACAAAGATAACGAGCCGGTTGCGACCGGCTTAGTCCGCACAGACGACGAATCGTACACAGCGACTACAGAAGAAATCCGCGCGATGGCCGATGTTTCTCCTTCCTCCATCCCGCAAAAATCGCATTCGCGAATCGTGACGGATACAAGTGTTTTCCACATCTCCTTCACTGGAGATCGTGTCAACGTCCGGGTTGGCAGACAACTGTCCAACCGCAAGTGGAAGATTCTCCACGCGGAGTTGAGACGCATTCCTTCAATTGTTTGGGACGATGCTCAAAAGGCAAAACCCGCAGAAGGAGGCGTAGAACGCTCAGTGTCCGGTATCGTTCGGATGCCGCCAATTAAAGGAAAGAAGAATAGACAGAAGCGTCGGGTTGCTCGTGAACAGCATTTGAATGCCATCGCGAAAAGACTTCAAGAGCTGGCTGAGCAGCACAGTTCAAATTGAACACGGCAAGGCGGGCGATGAGGCAGCCCCCTTGCATGTTCCTAAAACAGGAAAAACGATGAAAGACAGAACACAGTTCAGAACCATGACTCAGTCACATCCCGCAATTGTTGCTCCGCCATAGAGAAAGAAAATCTAAATGACGTAGTCGCGTTCCGCATAAGGTGGACCAACAAGGGGGCTCTCGTAGTGGATGAGAGTGCGCTCGAAATTATTTCCCGAGAGGAATTCGAAGGGGAGTGATCCACTCCCGTGGGCAGCATAAGCTGTCTACGGCTCGGTCTTTGAAAGGCTTGCGCTTCATGGCCGAAGTTGTTACTCAAACTGCAGCGAACACCAACGCTCAGTCCTTTAAGTTCGGCTTCCTGGTCCGTTTGTACGAATGGTACACGGGAGGCACTTATGACCAGTTGCTTGTGAAAGCAGCGATCACCATTCAGTTGATCCTTTTGAGTCTCAGCCTCATCCACCAGACGAATGCTGTTTCTCAGGTCACCGGAATGTCGTGGTCGCTGGCGTTCATGCAAGCCGTCGTTCAAGACTTCGGACTCTTTGTTTCCGAACTCGTCTTGATACGGTTTCAGCAGACCGGAAGGTCCACGCTCTGGGCGACGCTATTTGTTGTTTTCGCGGCTCTTGCAAGCGGGTCCGGAAACGTTTTTGACTTTACGCAAAGGCTGGAAACCTACAGCGTTAACTGGTGGCTGTCGGCGTGCTATGGCGCTTCCGTGCCATTGCAGGTTCTTCTCCTCGGCAAGATGGTTAGCCAGCTTGTCACGGAAAAGAAGCAACGTCCGGCAGCGGCGACTGCAGAAGCATCTTCGAAGAAGCGCTCTGCTAAGCCAAAGGACTCCGAGGAACCCGAGGGTTCCGACCACAGGGAGTCAAAGTCAAAGACTGAGGCGACTCGGGTGCGTTCGGCGAAAGCCGCGGACTCGAAGCCTGCTCGTGAAAAACGAGCCGAGTAGTGTCCCGTTGGGGAGCGGGCTTCCAACCCGCTCCCTGACTCACTTGAATGCATGCGAAACGCAATATGCATCAGCTGAGATGCCTATTGCTTTTTGCATGGTGCAAAAGGAATGGAGGACGAACGATGTTCGAAGTAGAAGACGTCCTCAGAGTTAAGCAGCCTTGCTTTCCTCTGTTCGCAGGCGGAGAATTGCTGCAGGTCGACACTGACGACCATGACATTGAACTCCGCATTCTAGCTTCCATCTCTCAAAGGATCGGGCAGGTACACAACCTTCCTCGCCACCATGTGGAAAACTACATCCACACGGGAGTCTTTGAGATTGAGGAGTCATGAGATGGTCCGGGTGCGATGAAGGTTTTATCGCACTCCGGACTTCCGCTCCAAATTTGTGCAAGACGCAGTGCGCACCACCCACGGTGCGTACCGCCTCTTGCATGGAGCAAGAGCAATGTGAATAGCAAAACTGTGAGGAGACCTTTTCGGTCGTCTCACTATCACATTGTCAGACTTGCCACTCATTACGGCAAGCGCACCTAAGTCATTGAAAACGCAGATCTAAGTTGAAGGAGATACATCATGCGTTGCATTACTCTCAACAAGAGTGAAACCGAAGGCACCGATGGCATCCGGCTGCAAAAGCGCCGCAATAGATACATCGTGTGGAACATGGGCGTCAACGCAATGGCGCAGGTCAGCATCCAAGACTTCGCAGAAATGGTTCAACGCGGTCACGCTTCCAACGACCCTCGAATCGAGAAGGGTTTCTTGACTCTTTCGGTCCGCAATTGGGGTCCCTGGATCTATCGCTGCGACGTTAAGCGCGATGAGCAAGGAAAGCTCTGGCTCATTCCCGAGCAGAGCGAGTCGAAAAACGTCCTCGTCTGGGCGCCGCGTTTCTGCGACCACCGCACAACCAAGTCAATCAATTACCTGCCCAGCGAACCGCTCGTCACCCAGATCGACTTCTGGCAGCGAGAGCATATGCTGATTCTTCTCACTCCCGGGAATCCGATTAGCTGGTACACGCACTCCCAAAGGGCCGTGCCCGGCACTGGTCCAACTTGGCGCCACCCGCTGCGCAGAGCGAAGTACGAATTCGACGTGACTCTGCTTCGCCGCCTGAGTATCAATAACGCAGGCGAATTCTTCGCATTCCACTAAACATTGAGACACTTAT
>DTSE01000223.1 GCA_012965515.1 Candidatus Melainabacteria bacterium
CGAATGAAGTTGCGACTATCCTTAACTCAAACCATAGTGCTGCTGATTACAGTGCCTGTTTTGATGCAGATTGTGTTCTTCTTCTGGCTGACGAGTATTGTTTCTGAGTTGGAGAGACAGCGAGAGAAAGAATCCGAAGCGGTCGATGGTTTGGTGCTCGTCAATGAAGTATTGAACGACGTTATGTCCATTGGCGCCGGCATGTTCATGTTCCAGGCCGCCAAAGACCCGACTTTTCTCATGGAAATCGAATCAAACTACGCGCGCCTGGATACGCACACAGAGGAGCTGAAGCGTTTAGCGGCTCGAACCAAAGATCAATCGTCCGGTGTCAAAGGATTCGCCGCGATTATCTCGGAAGTGAGCACAACCCTCGAACAAGCAGCCGACTTCAGACAAGAAGAGGTTTGGGACATTGATAGCGTTCACATATCAGGAACGATCAAGAGCCTCTGCCGGCGCATCCGCGTAATCGGGGAGCGAACAATCGAGCAACAGGCAAAGGTGCGCGCTGTTACTCGTGCGAAAGAGCAGAAGAGTCGCGCAGAGTTGGAAACCATGCTTCGCGTAATGACTGTTTCTAACCTGGCATTGGCTGTTCTTCTTGGAATTATATTTACGATGAATGTCGGTATGCGATTCCGGCAGTTGATGTATGACACGATGACAGTGTCTTTCGGAAAACCGCTTGGTGAACCGATGGAAGGAGAGGATGAGATTGCCCGTCTCGACCAGGTTGTGCACAGTCTGGCCGCGGACCTCGCCTCTACCCGTAAGCAAGAACGCGCGATGATCGACAATACTGCCGAGATCATTTGTTCGTTGGATGATTCATATCGCTTTGAAGAAGTGAACCCGGCTGTGACTACGCGTCTTGGCTACGATCAAGATTCAGTTCGGGGAAGCCTTTTCCAATCCTATGTGCATGAGGAGGACAGAAAGTCTGCTTATGATGCTCTGTCTAGAATTAAGAATGAAGCACGTGAGATAGAATTCGAAGCCCGCATTCAAGGGAAGGACGGCCGCTACAGGGACATGGAGCTGGTCGGCAACTGGTCGAATGAAAATCAGCACCTTTTCTTGATCATGCGAGATGTCACCGCCAGAAAGGAAGCGGAGCGTTTGAAACAAGAAGTTATCGCCATGGTCAGTCATGACCTGCGCGCCCCGTTATCGTCTCTAGGCATTACGCTCGACTTGATTTTGGAAGGTGTAGCTGGAGACCTGAACGAGCGGGGTCATCGGCTTGTCAGTGTGGGCCGCCGTTCCGTTGCTTCACTCATCGCCATCATCAATGATCTTCTGGATATCGAACGTTTTGAATCTTCCGGTTTCAAACTCGACTACGAAGATAGTGAACCTGCACAAATGGTTAGTGATGCGGTAAACATTGTGTTGCCGGAAGCAGAATCGCGCAAGATTCGAGTTGTTCAGGATTGCGAGGACGTTGACCTGGTGGTCGACAAAGAGCGTTTGAAGCGGGTTTTGCAAAACCTGATCAACAACGCAATCAAGTTTTCTCCGGACGAGCAAGAGATCAAAGTTACATGCAAGTCCGGCGGTAATGGCACCGGCCATGATACTACTGCTGATGAGGCTGTATTCCGTGTGGCCGACCATGGGCCGGGCATTCCCGAAGATGCACGTGAAGCAGTGTTCGAAAAATTTCGGCAGGTGGGAACAGGTTCGGAAGGGGAGCGCAAAGGTACCGGACTTGGTTTGGCAATCTGCAAAACTATTGTAGAAGCCCACGGTGGGCGCATCGGTATTGATGAAAACGAAGGCGGCGGCAGCGTCTTCTGGTTCGTCGTACCGAAGAAACCTTACAGCGACTCCGAACTGTTTCTGTAGGGGCGATGCCATGCATCGCCCTCACAATCTATTCGCCTTCCGGTGTGCCGAACTTCTCTAGATTTTGTACGCGCTTCAAGTCTGCTGCAGACTTGTCCGGCTTGTCCATGTGTTTGTAAATGTCTGCGCGTGAGGCGTAGTACTCTGCGACATTGGGATTTCTTGAAATCAGGAAGTTGATGTCGCTAAGTGCTTCGACCCATCGCCCGGTCTTCTTGTAGAGGCTGTGGCGAGCGTAGATTGAATTGAGATCGCCCGGAAATATTTTGCTGAACTTGACCAGCTCGCTAAGCGCTTCGTCGTTCTTGCCCGTCTTCTGCAGAAGCAAAATGTATTTCAACCACGTGGATTTTGTATCTGATAGCTCCACCGCATCGCCGCTATCCATCATCTTGTTCCAGGCAGAGCGCCTCGTAGCTGCGTGCGCGATTGCATACTTCTTGTCGTAATTCGGCTTTGTCACTCCGTATGCATCAAGTGCTTTTCGATAATCCTTAATTGCTGCCTCAAAATTGCCAATCTTTTCATAGCATTCTGCACGCCGAGAGTACGATGTATTGCCGGCGCCGGACATCTTTTCCAACGCATTGAAATCATCGATTGCTTCTTTGTAGCGACCGGTTTTCTTGTTCAACTTCGCGCGTGTAGTGCGCACATAGTGGTCGTTGCCGTAATGCTTAATGACTTCGTCCAGGTCTCTCAGCGCGCCTGCGTTGTTAAACACCTCGCGCCGGAAGTAGCCTCGTTGATAATAAGGCAAAGCCGTATTGGGAAAGGCTTTTACAAACTGGCTGTAGGCTTTTTCGGCTTGGTCGTATTCCAACTTTCGCAGGTGAATGATTCCCGCCACTATGAAAACAGTGACGTCCCTCGGCGCCAGTTTCATTGCTTTAGCTAACTCTTCATGGGTGCCGAGCATTTCGTTTCTTAGTCCGCACAGTGCCAGTGCCGCATGTGCACGACCGTTTTTGCCATCTATTGCCACGGCTTCTTGTGCCATTTGTTCTGCTTTTACAACATAGCCAGCGAGAAACTCGACGATTGCGCAAGTTGCCACCACTTGCGCATTTTTCGGCGCGAGCCTGGCTGCTTGCCGCGCCGAATCCAAGCCCGAGCGACCTTTTGTGGCGACAATGTACATCTCGCCCATTTTGTTGAGGAAAATTACTTTGTCTTTCGGGTTCTCCTTTATCGCCTTAGCGCACATGTCATGCGCGTCGTTGAACTGCGTGTTCATAAACAACTTATCGACGGCTGCCTCGTATGCCTGCGTTGTCATGGCGCTGGCTGGCAGCGTTACTGCCTGTATAGAAACCGTGAGGCAAAGTAACTGTGCAAACGTCATGCGAAACAAAGCGCCCAGCAAAAGGCGAACTGCTTGAGCTTTGTGACTTCGCTCAAACCGTCCGGTTCGCTGAATCTGTCTGCCATTGGTAGTCTTGTGTGTCTTGCGCACAATATTCACGGATGCCACCCGCCGCCTGATTGAATGATTAAATTCTACCCTGCGGCAGGCGTACACCCGCGTCCCTTTCGCGCATTAACCTGTTCTTTCAAACCC
>DTSE01000224.1 GCA_012965515.1 Candidatus Melainabacteria bacterium
CTTCTCGCGCAAAATTGGCAATGCTTCCTGCACAGCTTTCTCACCTGCTTTTGCGCACTTGAGTGCATCCGCTTTCTTGGTAGAAATCAGGCTCACGTTCGAAGTGTCAGGATGGATTGTGATATCGGCAAGATCAGCTTGCGGGCGGTCCATATCCCAAAGGTCCCAATTAAGCATGCGAGTAGTCACACTTCCGATTTTGCGGAATTCTTCTTTCTTCGCTTCAGGGAAAGGCTGGTCAATGTTTACCGCTATGACGAAATCAGCACCCATTTCGCGCACCTGTTTCACTGGCAGATTGCAAAGCACGCCGCCATCGACGAATAAATAATCGCCGATTTCCACCGGTTTTCTCAATCCAGGAACAGCTGAGCTAGCCTGCATTGCAAAGCCCAGATTTCCTTTGCGGATCATATAAGGCTTGCCATCCAGCAAATTAAGAGATATGGCAGCGAAAGGAATCTTCAAGTCCTCGATGTTCATATCGTGGCAGGAAAGACCTCTTACAAGGTATTTGCGGAACTTGTTTCCGCGGTAAAGCCCGTCATATTCTTTCGAACCAAAAACGCGCGGCATTAGCAAAACCGGTGATACTGCAATTCTCACAGCTAGTGAGACCGTCATGAAATTTCTCATGAGTTTGCCGTTCTCGAACTCATCTTCCATGTCGTCGAGTGAGACACCGGCTGCATAAAGTCCGCCAACTACGGCACCGATACTGGTGCCGGCGATATAGTCGAATTTGATGCCTTCCTTCTCTAGAGCACGGATGACAGGTACGTGCGCCGCGCCTCTAGCGCCGCCACCGCCCAACGCTAGACCGATTTTCGGGCGTGCGGGTTTTGGTTTTGCTTTCCAGTGATCAATATCATTCAGCCAGCCTCGCGTGGTTTCTATGATGCCGACTTTGTCGGGCACTGTAGAAACTGGAATCGATTCAGGCGAAACGAGTTTCGAATCTTTGTCGTATTGGACCTTGGAGTCCGTAGCTGCCGGTGCTGCACTTGAACTATCTGTTGGACTATCTGTTGAACTCTTTGTCGGCTCGACATTTACCGTTGTCTCGCCAGGCTTGGTATCCGGCGGATTGGGATTGCGATCGATGACCTCATCAGCCCAAACCTGCGGGCAAAGAGCGCCTGCCATAGTGAGAGCAAGTAACAATGAACTGAGCGACTTTCTTCTAGCCAACATAATGCCTCTGTTTAGGCGCGATCGGTCACGCGCCTGTTGTCGCCGACAGAATAGCCTATCGCTGAAGGCTGAACCTTAGCCAGCACTATTCTTTCGCCCCGCTTACGTGTGCTTCATTAAGCTTTTTCAGCTTTACCAGGTAATCGAGCGGATATACGAACTTACGCTTCGGGGTCTTCAATCCAGCTATAGCAGCAATTTCGTCGACGTAAGCAACACAGTCACGAACGCCGGTATGGAAGGTCGGGTCTTGCACATACTTCTGTCGAACCGCTCTGGCTCTGAGATACCGCTCACGGTCCAAACGAACCCCCAGGTAATCAAAGTTCCTCATATTGCCGACAAGCGCATTGTCAGCCATTATTCCTTTGATATCCGCATACAAAGATGGAATTAAATCCTCAACGCGCCCAGGCACAAAACCGTCGGAAACCGTGTATTCAAGCCGCTCAGGGACGCTTCTGTCCCAGATTATGTAACAGTGTCCTGGATAGCCGTGAGGGTTGTTAGCCAGTCCCGCGCAAATCATGAAACTGCGGTCGTTAGCCGGATTATCGCGGGTCTTATCAGAACGCAGGTCCACCAAAACCGGCTTGCTGCGAGGCAAGCGATAAACCACTCCCCAATATGCGAAGAAAGTCGAAAACCCGAGGATGGCGACCAAGGACAGAATAGCGAAGAACTTTGCGAATTTAAGGATGTGCCTTCTCAATACGCCGCTCCGTACTTGCCAGCTGCACCTTTACTCTAATAAAACTTACCGATACACATCTTGCACTTCCAACAGTTTTCCAATTGACAAGCCTGCGACTGTGCATCGATGGCGGGCGATGCATGGCATCGCCCCTTTTACGCTGGACAGGGCATAGAAACCGGGCGATGCATGGCATCGCCCCTACGGCTTCGGATAGTCTTTTCCACTGTTTACAGTCGGTGAGGTCAAGACCTTCAATCGACTAAAATTTTCCGGACCTTAAAGTCGGTTTTGCTCGGTTTCCGCTGCTCTTGCCGGAGCGAGCAGGTCGCCTGAAGGTTGTGTCACAGACCTTGGCGCACTGACAGTCATTGGAGGCAGCGTGAAAAACATAGGCATCATTACATCTGGCGGCGACTGCGGCGGCTTGAACGGCGTTATCAAGGGAGCGGCACTGACAGCGCTTTCCAAGGGAATGACCGCATACATTATTCCTAACGGCTACGCCGGACTTTACAATCTTGTCGAATTCAAATCGCTTTGCAAGCTAACAGCCGATCGCGTCGAGCAAATCGACGTCATCGTGGCGGGAAGCGAAGCAGGCAATTCGCGCGTCAAAGTTTCCAAAATCAAAGATGACAAAAAGTACGACCGCATCAAAGAGGGTCTGAAGAAGTTTCAACTCGACGGGCTTGTTATTGCTGGCGGTGACGCCACTGGCTCGGTAGTAGCAGACCTGGCGTCGCAAGGCATTCCCTGCGTGCACGCGCCAAAAACAATGGACCTCGACCTGATGCCATACAGTGTCGGCGGAGACTCGACCATCAACCGAATCGCGGAAGCAGTGCGCGATTTGAAGACAACCGGACGTACGCACAATCGCATCATCGTTATGGAAGTGTTTGGACGCTACGCAGGTCACACAGCATTTCGCGGCGGGGTAGCAGCTGATTGCGACGCGGTTCTGATCCCGGAAATTCCGGTCGACTTTGATGTTTTGTACAAACAACTCAAAGCCAAATTCATCAAGCGCGTGGAAGAAAGTGACGTCAACGCGGGCACTTGCATCGTCGTAGTCGCCGAAGGTTTGAAAGACGCATCGGGCAACGAGCTTGTCGACATGAGCTCAGAGCCTGATTCTTTCGGTCATAGAAAACTGATTGGAGCCGGCCGGTATGTTGTGAAACAAATCGAAGACCGCATCAAAGCCGACCCTGAGATCAAAGAGTTCATGAAGCGCACCGGACAATTCGTCGAGGGTGTTTACGAAATTCCGGAAGTGCGCGAAATTCGCCCAAGCCATATGGTTCGTTGCGGAGCCTCTTCAGCTCTCGATTCCAACTTCGGCTTGGAAGTCGGTTCGGCGGCGGTTGAACTGGTCGCACAGGGTATTAATGGCGTGACGGTCGTGTCCTACCGCGCCGGAAACCTGGAGTACATGGACGTCAAAGAAGCAATCGTGCAACGTCTTGTAGATCCGGCTGATGTAGCGCTTTTCGAAACGCTCGGAGTTTCCTTCGGTCGCAATCCGGAGAAACCGAAATTCGAAGCGAAGAAAGTAAGCGGCAGACCCGTTCGCGTCTATTAGCCTATTGCAGTGAAATCACACTGTAGGGGCGATGCCATGCATCGCCCCTGCGTTGCCTGAGCGAAATGGCGTTTAAGCAATGTGCTCAGATTGAGTAACTTATTTACGTCTGGGAAAACTTGTGCACAGCACAAAATATTTTCCCGAAATGCCCGAGAGAGAGGCTCGAAAGCCCCTCTCCCCCCTTGCACAAAATTGTTTGCCGGCAAGGCGATTCTTATTTACTTGTAGTTGGTGGGGGACAATCCAATCGAGGCTCGTAAAGCGACGCGTGAATTTCGGTTTACGAGCGCCATTACATGATGTGGGGCAGACCACTTCATGCGGTTCGATTGGTTTTCGGGACGGGAGCGAGGAGGATGGTGAACCTGCTCCGTCTTCGTTCGATGCGTCAATGATGTCGAATTGCCGCTCTCGATGACATGATAGTAAGTGCCGACACGTGAATTAAACGTGAATGATTTTGGCAAAAGTATATCGATCGAGAAATTAGGCGGGCGCCTGTTTTCAGGACTCGGACGTGACAGCCTGTTCAATAATGTAGCCAGATCCCTGAACCGTTTTTATCACGCAGTCGGATCCCGCAGGCGTAATTTTGCGCCGCAGGTTTTTCATAATCGTGCGCACGGTATCTTCCGAGCTTTCCGTCTCCGAGGGCCATATTGCTTCCAACAAAGCTTTGGCGCCGTAGCAGCGGTTGGGGTGGCGAAAGAGAAACTCAAGCAGGGCAAACTCTTTGGGCGAAAGCACGACCCGGTCATTGTTGACAATCGCGGTACGTGTCTCGAGTTCGACAGACAAATAATCCACTTTCAACTTCGTGGGCAGCAAACCTTTGGGGCGGCGCATCAATGAGCGGATGCGGGCAGACAACTCGCGAACCTGAAAAGGCTTGACCAGATAGTCATCAGCGCCCGCGTCCAGTCCTGTTTCGATGGCATCGGCGCCGGATTTGCCAGTCAGGAAAAGCACCGGCATCTCGCCGCCCTGGCGCCGGTATTGCTTGCAAACATCCACGCCGGACATGCCGGGTAGTTGCCAATCCAGAATCAAAAGGTCGTACTGGTAACCGTTTACCAGCTGCAGCCCGTCCTCGCCTGTCTCCGCATGCTCGACAGTGTGATTCTCCAGAGTGAGCCAATCGGCAATACTCTTTGCAAGTTCGGTATCATCTTCTACGATGAGTATTTTCGCCATGGAACTTCCAGCAACTGGACAAGCATTTCTTGTCGCTTGAAGTAATATCTTACACGAAGGCCAGAGAGCTAAATCAAATATGGCGGAATCCGAACTAGCAACCCCAAACGTCAAATTTAAGCGGCGGATATTTACCAAGGGGATAATGCTGGTTTTTGTCCCGCTGTTTTTCGAAATTGTTTTGCTCCTTTTGGTCGGATGGATGAGTCAGCAGGCAGAATCCGCGCTCGTCGATCAGCGCAACAGCCTGGAACAGACTATTCACGCCAATCGCCTCATTGCAGCAGGCACGGTCGGCTACGGCTTGTACTGTCGCTACCTGATTTCTCGCGACGACAAGTCACGCGAAAAGGGCGAGCACTATGTGCAAATCGCTCTCAGCGAGTTCAAAGTTTTATTGGCCCTGGCGGGAAACGATGAAGAGCGCCAGCGTGCTGCCCGTGAAGTCTATGAATTGGCCGTGCCGGAGATGGAAAAACTCAAATGGCTGCGCCCGTGGATTCCCGGAGAGTCCGCCGAGGAGCCGTTTCGCCAGCTGAGAAGTGCGCGCAGTTTGGTTTTCTCTGCGTACGAAAATTACAAACGCTTCTATTCGATTTCAGAACAAGAGCAAGATCGACTCACCAAGTCGATTGAAAAGGAAAAAACTTTCCGAGAACGAACAAAGAAAGTCGTTTATTACGGCATGGCGATTAATTTCGTGGTTGCTATCGCGCTGCTGTTTTATTTCAACAAAGAAATTACCGAGCGCATGTCGATCCTCATCGAAAATGCCGTCAAGCTGCCGAAAAGAGTCACACTCGAGAAAGAAATTCTCGGAGATGACGAATTTGCGTACCTGGACAATATTTTGCACAAAGCGTCTCAGCAGTTGAATAAGGCGGCGCAGTTCAGAAAACACTTAATGGAAATGGTGGCGCACGACATGCGCTCACCGCTCTCCGCTGTGAGCTTGTCTTTGGCAGTCTTCGACAAGTCCGATGGCGAGAAGATGAATCAGGAAGCCAAGCCGCTTTTGACGCAAGGCACGGAGAATGTTGAACGCCTGATTGCGCTCGTCAATGACCTCCTTACTTTGGAAAAACTTGCTGCAAATGTCACCGAAGTTACCGCAGTTGGCGTCGAATCATTCGAAAAGGACAATCACGCAGGCATTCACGAATTGACGCAATTGATGCGGCTGGAGCTCAGCGGGCAGTCGGCCGAGCGCGTAGAACAAGAAAGGAAATTCAAACCCGGCATATTCAAAAAAGCAATGTTGCTCGTGATTGTGCCTCTTACACTGGCGACTATGCTTTTGACCAGCATCGGTCAAGTCATCAACGAACAAGAAACGGCACTGCTAAACGAGCACAAACAGACGGAAATCGCCACCTATATCAACAGAATGATGAGCATGGGCGTGGTCTCTTACGGTTTTATGGGCAACTATTTGCTCTACGGCAAGTCTACCGACCATCAGCAAGGGCTCTATTACCGAGGCATGGCCGAGCGGCAGTACGACAATCTTTATCAACTCGTCAAAGACGACGCGGAAATGCGCAAGCTGCTCGACAAACTGAAAAATCTAGGCGAAATTGAATACAAGCGCTTTGTCGAAATGCGCCCTTACATGACGCAAGAAAATCTGCAAGACGAAATGGAGCTGTACAACAGCGTCATGCCATTTTGGAAATTCGCGATTTACAGACAAGAAGAGTTTTTGAAACTTTCGGAAGCTGAGCAGGTTCGCCTAAAGTCCGCACGCCAGGCGCAAGCGCAACAACACGAAAGAGTGGCCGGAATCGTAACCGGTGGAATCATCGGAAGTATTTTCCTTTCTCTCATTTTGGTGTTTTTCTTCGGGAGAGACATATCCCGCCGCATGCAGCAACTCACCTACAATTCAACCCGTCTGCCCTTAAGAGAACCGCTTAAGCCACAAGTCGAAGGAACTGACGAAATTTCCTACCTCGACTTCGTCTTGCATGACGTTGCCGCACAATTAGACGATGTGTGGAAACAGCGCACAACCATCATGAAGATGGTCGCCCGCGACTTGCGCGAGCCCTTGATTCTTGTTCAGGGAACGCTGCGCGCATTGCACATGCAAGTTTCAAAAGAAGCATCAGACCTGGGCACACGCCAGCTCAATTCTGCTCGTGCAAACGTCGATCGCATGCTCGGACTGGTCGACGATCTGCTTACAATCGAGAATCTGGAATCTGGTCGCATCGAGCTGCAGCTATCTGATTTCGACATAACAGAAGTTATTGATCAAGCAATCACGTCCGTGCAATCACTGGCCATGCAACGCAAAGTAACCTTGGTCAACAAAGTAAAACCAATTGTCGTGACCGCCGACCGCCAGCGGCTTGTGCAGGTTTTGGTCAACTACCTTGGTAATGGTATAAGCCACTCGCCTCCTGATACCACAATTAGTATCACGCATAAAACTACAACTTATCAAACAGAGATATACGTCAACGACAGCGGCCCCGGACTTTCAGACGAAAACAAGATCAAAGTATTCGACCGCTTCTTCCAAACAGCTGATTCAAAAACTCGTGGCAAAGGCTATGGACTCGGGTTGGCAATTTGCAAAATGATTGTCACCGCTCACGGCGGACAGGTTGGCGTCGTAGACGCAGAAAGCGGAGGCTGTGCGTTCTGGTTCAGCATTCCCAAAGAAAAGGGCGAAGAAGACTTTTAAGAGAGCGCGGAAGCAATCAAGAGATTGTTTCGACAGGCGAGAATCAGAGCGGTCGCAAACTGATTGCACCCAGTCGACACAATCCCGACCAATTTCAACCATGCGCCACGGGCGCGGCGTTTGCCGCCCAGCACTCTCTACACACCGTGTAGAAGTTAAAGCGATATCGCTTTAACTTCTACATATGGAATTAGAGCGTTCTTAGAAACCAAGAGTCCCGAAAACACCTCAAATCCCTCTCCAGTATTTCGGTTAGCAATCTTTGCAGCCAGGATGCCAAGAACTTGCCGCAAACAGATCCGGCATGACACCATTAGGTCTTCCCATAGGCGACCAAACTGGTCAACTTTATGGCTTCAAGAAGAACCCCGGCGACCAATCCCTTGCCAATATGAAACTCTCACGCAGAGGCGAATACGCAACTAAGGCGCTGCTATATCTCGGCGCTTGCGACCAAGAGCAAGGTGTTTCCGCCTCGGAGATCGCCAAGCGGGCTCAAATACCCGAGCCTTTTCTCAACCAGATAATGCTTACTCTCAAAAACGGTGGAGTTCTGCGCAGCCGCAGAGGCTCCCGTGGCGGTTATGTGCTCAACAGACCGCCAGAGCAGATCACAATCGGCGAAGTTGCTCGCCTTATGGATGGTCCTTTAGCACCGATTCCTTGCGCTTCAGTGACGGCTTACGAACCTTGTCCCAGCTGTCCCGAGCCCGAAGCCTGTCGCCTACGGCTTCTCATGCGCGAAGTGCGCGACGCTATTTCAAATATTTTGGACAACACTTCACTGGCAGATTTGATTCGTAAGACATCGACATCCTCCGCGCCTATTTAGGAAACCCAGGAAAGCCTTTATGGACAATTCACTTCCATTTTTTATCCTCGCTGGATTCATCGCTCAAATGATTGATGGCACACTCGGCATGGCTTACGGCGTCAGCTGCTCTACTTTGATGCTCTCAATCGGCGTCTCGCCTGTTGTCGCATCCGCCAGCGTCCACATGGCTGAGCTTTTCACTACTGCGGTCTCCGCTTTCTGCCATCTCAAAGCCGGCAATGTCGACAAAGAATTCCTCAAACGGCTGGTCATCCCTGGTGTCATCGGCGGTATCATTGGCGCCTATATTTTATGCAACGTCAACGGTGAAGCAATCAAACCGTTCATATCCTTGTATCTGCTAGGCATGGGCATTCTCATCCTCGTCAAAGCAGCGCGAAAACATCAGCCGGAGCCGAAAAGAAATCATATCGGACGTCTCGGATTCCTGGGCGGATTCGTCGACGCTGTCGGCGGTGGTGGCTGGGGACCAGTCGTCACATCAACGCTCGTAGCCAAAGGTAATAGCCCTCGCTTTGTAATCGGCTCAGTCAATGTCGCAGAATTTTTCGTTGCCGCTGCCACTTCCGCGGTGTTTCTCGTTTCACTCGGCTCGATCTATCTCAATGCAGTCATCGGGCTCGTCATCGGCGGAATGATCGCCGCACCGATTGCCGCAAAAGCCTGCAAATCCGTTCAACCCAAACCGCTCATGGTGGCGGTCGGCATTCTCATCGTTTGCTTGAGCGTAAGAACCATTTATCAAACAGCGGGCAGCACATTGATAGCAACACAAAACGCAGCCATCGCAGGGCTCAACGCATTACCTCACTAGGCACCTTACCCCTACAGAACACGGAGTTTGGCAGGAAAGGCGCCTGACGGCATTCACTGCACACGATTGTGAAACTCCTGTGTGCGAAGCAACACTTTTGTTTTTCCGTGAATGCAAAAGACAAGCGGCAGCATTCCTGTTACCTTGTGATTTAGAAGCGCACCAGCGATATCCGCAAAGGAAGACAGCTGCACCTTTGCGCAGACAACTTGCGAGGTCTCAGCACAGGAAGTCCGCGATGAAGCTCAACGCCAGGTTTTTCAATCTACTTTTCTTTGCCACCAAGAATCACTCGCCCGCAGCATTAGCAAACTGGCGCTCTGCAACTTTTCCTGGACGCTGAACCACGCGCACCACATTGTCTTTCTCCGGCGTATAGATATATACCGGCGAATCAGTCGGCGCGCAGCCGTCGTTATTGAGCAGCTCTGAGACGGCTCTATGCGGCATTATATGCTTCAACTTGAGAGCCGACACGTCGTAGACAACCACCGGCTGGTCGCAGTGATACATCGCGGCAGAACGCGTATTGCCGACTCTTTCACTGCCGTCTCTAGGATTGAAAAACCAACGAAGAACCCCGGAAAGATTGATTTGAGGATCGTTCTTCGCGACGTACAAACTGACGTGCTTTGTGGTTCGCATCACATGTTTAACTTGGGTCTTAAACGCGAAGGCGTCCATGTCGGCGCGCGACAGAATAATATTGTCGAACTTGCGCAGATCGCTGTGTTCACACGTTTCCAGACAGTATTCGACAATCATCATATTGCCGACGCTGTTTCCCGCCAGCGTAATTTTCTCGTCGGGAAACTCTTTAAGTAGGCGGCGGACCAGCCCATTGAAGCGTTCTTGCGAACGCGGATACGTCATCGTCGAGCCACCGTAATTGCCTTTGACAGAACCCCAGGCGTAGTTAACTACAGGCACGCGCGTCGCTTCTTCCAGCGCAGCCGCTTGGTTCATCGAGCCCTGAAATCCGATGCAGCAACCGTGCACAAAGATGATGAACTCCTTGCGCTTATTCATCTCCATCGCCTTGCGCAATGTCGCAACTAGACTTTGAAAGTCACTTTCTTTCTCAAATACTTGATTGCCAAAGTCCGCCGTTTGCACCGTCGGCACCTTTTCCGTTATCGGCTGACTTACCCCGTCTGCACTATGCGTCTGTGTCGCGTGCACTGACTGTTCGTTTTGTACATAAGGGTCGGCGTCTTTCTCTCCGCGCAAACTCCAGCCCCAGGTTGGAAGATTCTCCATCTCCTCGGCTTCTTTTGCGGTAACCTTCACCTTGACCTGCTGGCAACCGTAATAGAGCGCATCGACCGGTTCGATCATCTGAACGCCGAAGTCCTGATAGCCGCTTCGACTAACCGTTTTCTCCCTGTCCGTGACATAGAGAATCGGCATCGATAAGATCTTGCGAGCCGCTTCACTCGAAGCAGCCCACGCGGGCGTGCAGGCAGAGACGGATAAAATTGTTAGCGAGACAATCAGTCTGAGCACGCGGCTTCTCCAACGCATCAGCCTGCAGTGCCGATGCAGAATCTGATTGTAGCTCATTCGGTTCGTTGGAGCGGTGGAGTTAAAAGCGAAGTTTACTTCTTCTGATTCTGCTCAGCCACGGCCCTGGCTATATTGTCCTTAAGTTGTTGGACAAGAATGTCGCCAATACGCGGAGCGGTTTTTCCTTCCGCCTTCAGCTTCGCTTGCTCTGCAAGGGCGTCATCGACCTGTTTTTGGGTAACCAAACCGGAGTCCACCATCATCTTTCCTAATGGGGGCGGATTCATGCCGGCGTCTTTCTGACGCTTCTGCTCCTTGGCGACGTCTTCCTTGCCTATTTCCAGGGCATTAACCAGCCCCTGCTCAAGCGGAAGCTGAGGGAAAAGGTCCTTAGCATCACCAACCAAACCCAACGTAACCTGATCCTGATTTATGAGCCTATTGCTCAACTCCATCTCGCTCTTTATGCGATCACCGGAGGCAACGCGTTCATTCGTATTCAGATAGTTCGCGGCAAGCGGAGCAGCCGATTCTTTTGGAACACCTTCAACTTTGTAGTCGTAAATAGCTTCAGCCATTGGGCGCGCTCCTGCTATGCGAGGGTTTATTCGGAGGTGCAAACACAATAATTCATTGAGCGTGAACTCTTCGTGTGATATCTGAACTCGGGTGGAGTATCCCTGCTCATTTAATCTTTCAATCGCGAGGAGAAGGGTCTTACAGCCACCAGACGGGAATATTAAGGTCTATCGAGCGTGAGGTTAGCGGTTAATGAAGAAGAAAGGCTTTCGAGCCCCTCTTGGAGCAGCGGCAATGGCTGTTTTTTGCGCTGCATTCCTAACAAGCGCACTGCCTCAACCGGCTGCCGCCGACCAGTATTTCGATTACGGGCTGAAGATGTTTCAAGCCCGCCAATACAAAACCGCAGCACAGTATTTTGATGTGCGACTGAAATCCAACCCAAATGATTCCTACGCTCAATATTATCGAGGACTTTGCTATCACGTGTCCGGGAGTCTGGACCAGGCAAAAGGTTTGTACCAGAGCGTCATTTCCAGCGGCTCCGATGCAAACATCAAAGCACTGGCACAAAAACAATTGAGCATAATCGAAAAGGCACAGTCAGCAGCTGGACTTCCAGCAACTGCCTCCGCAGGAACACCCTCGCGTATGCCGGCGCCAGGCGCAGGGCATGGGTCCCCTTCGAGTGCAGACGATGATGACGATGATGACGGTCCCGATCGCGCCATTCCCACTGTCGTGCCTAAAAACGCCAAGGCATACTTCACTCTTACGCCTGGACACGACGACATGAACGTCGATGGCGCAGTCAATAAACGGCGTTTGACTTTCTGCTTTGACACCGGAGCAGCGGTGACAATGATGGGCAAAAACCACCTGCGCGAATGCGGCATCCACCCTCCGACCACACCGGCAACCGGCAAAATAGGCGGCGTTGGCGGCACCATTGATTCTTGGACGATGAAATTAGATATCACCGT
>DTSE01000225.1:0-2714 GCA_012965515.1 Candidatus Melainabacteria bacterium
ATACTTTTCGCATATACAACCAGGGTGCCCATAACTACACTTGGTGGCACCCTGGTTGTATATGCGAAAAGTATCGAGGAAAACACCCGCATCTTGCGCTTTCTTAGCGCGATGCTGAGATTCCAAAGCAAATTTGTCCTGCTCTTCTCGAGATATTTTGTGGCGCTCTACGAGATTCTCTGCCGTTTCTCCCATGGATGCATTTGGCAGCGTATCGCGAATGTCAAGCCCGTCGAACATCTCGGTGGCACCCATGCGACCGCCCCAGCGCAACCCCCAGCTCATGTAGGGAGTCATGGACAGCGAATCGGTTCCTCCTGCCAGTACGACTTCGGCTTGATCGGCATCGATAAGCATTTCAGCCGTCGCAACAGCCTTTACGCCCGAGCCGCAAAGCAGATTGAGAATGAGACCGGGGCTCTCTTGCTTCATTCCGGAGCGCAGGCCCACGTGCCGAGCGAGGTAGATGGCATCTTTGCTGGTCTGCAGCACATTGCCCATAACAACCTCATCGACCTTACCCGGGTCGATTTTGGCTCGCTCAATAGCGCCTTTTGATGCCGCAACAGCCAGATCGGTCGCCGTCTGAGACGCCAAGCCTCCGCCATATGCGCCAAACGCCGTCCGTGCACCCGAGACTACAACGAGTGCGCCCTTACCATTCTTCTCTGCCATTTCTCACGCCGCCTTATCTAATCGGGTTGCCAACCCGCAAAAACTGACTATCAAGTCCGCAATACTCGCAAAAACTAAAACAAGTATCAAGACAATATCCAATAGTCATATTGTCAGGCTAGAATTTACGGGCTTTAGCGACTTTAAGCGTTTTTTTTAGGATTCAAAATTCATCAGACCAAATATGGAGGGCTGAACCTTGACCAAGGTTGGTGTACCGAAAGAGATCAAGAACAACGAGTACCGCGTTGCCCTGACCGTGGCAGGGACAAGCGCCATGGTTGCAGCCGGACATACAGTCTACGTTGAGAAGAATGCTGGTGTCGGCAGTGGTATCAGCGACAAAGAATACGAAAAAGTCGGCGCAAAAATTTTGCCTGATGCGAAGAGCGTTTTCGGCGAATCCGACATGATCATGAAGGTCAAGGAACCACAAGCAAGCGAAGTAGCGATGCTCAAGAAAGGTAAGACGAAAGTAATCGACAAGGACGAGCACATGCGTCCTGACACTACTTTGGAAGGTTTGGCGAAGCTCAAACCCGCATTCAGAAAAGAAGGCTCAGTGACCGCAGGCAATGCTTGTGGCATCGTAGATGGTGCGGCAGCGCTGGTCGTGACGCGCGAGAAAATTGCTGAAAAACAAGGACTGGAGCCGATGGTAAAGGTTCTGTCGTGGGCGGTTGTGGGCGTTCCACCCGAGATTATGGGTATCGGTCCCGTTCCCGCGATTCCACTTGCGCTTGAAAAAGCCGGGTTGAAGATGGAAGACATTGATTTGTTCGAAATCAACGAAGCCTTCGCCGGTCAATATCTCGCGTGCGAAAAAGAGTTGAAACTCGATCGCAGCCGCGTCAACGTAAACGGCGGAGCAATTGCGCTTGGTCACCCATTCGGCGCCACCGGAGCCCGTCTTATTTTGACGATGGCTATGGAGCTGAAGCGCAGAAAAGCCAAATACGGCGTGGTCAGCCTCTGCATCGGCGGCGGCATGGGCATCGCCATGGTTCTCGAGCGCGTCTAATAACCGCAGTGCCGGCTTGCAGCCGGCATTGAACTGTGACCAACGGTTGCAGTCTCGTTTTCGACCAACAAAAAAGCCGCCAGAGATGACGGCTTTCAATCAATCAATTCGCCGGAAGTCCGAAGTCAAACGCCTCAATTCGCCGGGTGGCGAGCGCTCCGGCTAGCTTCCCCAGTACGTTACGTACGGATTGGGCTTGGTCGCTTTCGGCTGTTCATAGCCTTCGCGAGTATAGACATACTTCTTCTCTTCGACTTCTTTCTTTTTCTTCTTCGTGGTGGTTTGTGCCACTTGAGGCTGACCGTTAACATAAACGGCCGGTGTCAGCGAAGGCGTGTAGGCGGGCGGCGGTGGAACGAAATAGCTTCTCGAGCCACTTCTCTTCTTGCCTTTTGCCTCAACATCTTGAGCGCACACGAGATTAACCGACGTTGCCACCAGAGCGAGCATAGCGACGTACAAGGAAGGATTCCTAAAGACCATAAAAGACCCCCGTACCCGGAGTTCTGATAACTCCGGTCATCAAGAGCAGACCATAAGTAATCTTACCATCTAGATAACGCATATAGGATTAGACCGGGTTACCGCGTGAAACGCGCAACGCACAATACTGCTGTGTTTCAGCAGTTTTTATCCGATCTCTTAGCTTCTTTACAACAGCATTAGATCGCCAAATTGAACTATCGGGAATGAGATTCTCTAGTCCAGCGGGTGGGGCGACGCACTTTGTTCTGTTGGTCGCTGCTGTCCACGTTGTGGGCATTCACCGCAGGATCCCAGGTTGCCACAGACTCACCAAACCAGACTTGTAGGTCATTGCAGGTTTTTGAAGCCGGCAATTGGTGTGTTGGGGTGGGCATTTCGCTGGAAATCTTGCTGCGAGCTTCCTCAGCGATTTGAATCACTTGAGGCTGGTGCTCGTGCAGAGGCTCTGCCGGTTGGTAAGCCTCCAGGCGGTTGAAAGTATCCTTCCAGATTGTTTTGAGTTGCTCGGGCTTTTCAGCTGCTTCATTTGACT
>DTSE01000225.1:2747-11991 GCA_012965515.1 Candidatus Melainabacteria bacterium
CAGAGCCTGACGCCAAGTACACATAAATAGCTCCTCTCAGTACATAAGGCTGCCTGAGATATGCCCATGACAATCGGGCGGTAACTTTTTGGTCTTGGAAATTAAAAAGATTAAAGACTGTTTATATTCAGTAACGGCAGAACTTCCCCGATCCCCCGTTCACTTTCAGGATCGCAGTCGATTAGAGAAGCAAGAGCCGGCACATCCGTTTGGATTTCGTTGTCCAGGTCGAGTTTGAGCTGATACTCGCTGGGCGGTTCAAAACATGAAAGGCAGCGAGCTTCGTATTGAGCGTCGCCGACAAGAATCTGTTCGTTGGAATTGACCATGCGCTGGGTGCGGCAGGCGAAGTCGGAGCCGCACTTGCGGCAGACGGCTAAAAGCTTGTCCACGCGGTCTGCAAGCGCCAGCAGTTCAGGGATCGGACCGAAAGGCTTGCCTCTGTAATCGAGGTCCAAACCGGAAGCGATGATTTTCTTCTTTTGACGCAGCAGTGCCAGCACTACTTCCGGCACGTCGTCCGAGAAGAATTGGCACTCGTCCATGCCGATCACTACTGCATGCGACGAATACTTCAAAATGTCTCTGGCTGTTTCAACAACAATTGCTTTTGAAGCCAAACCATTTCGCGATTCTATTTGATTAGGTTTCGAACGCGTGTCGGTAGCTGGGCGAACGATAATTGTCGGCAGATACGCCAAACGGGCGCGTTCTATTCTGCGGATGAGCTCGCTGGATTTCCCAGATCTCATGCAGCCGACGATCATCTCGAATCGATATCCAGTCAGCATAAACTCGGATCTACCTCGAAAGTGTTTCCAGAAGGGGTGCGTCGAAGATTCAAATATTACCGAATAACCGGCTGACAATACCTGAAGAAAACGCGCTTCTCAGTTTCATATTTCTTCATATGAAGTAAACGTCAGTGCGGGTTGGTAGTGCAGACACCATAAGAAAGTCGTGCAATAATGCGCCGCCAGATCCAGGCGCTGGGATTCAGTCTGCACCGCCGGTGGTGTCAGGTTCGTCGGCGGAAGAAAATGCTGCATTCATACCGGTCAATTCTTTATATGAAAGCATGCGGTCGAGTTCCTCTTTAGGAATGAGACCACGCTGGGTGACCAATTCTTTCAAAGTAAGATCGGCTTGCTCGGCTTCACGTGCCAGTTCTTGAGCACGCTTGTCGCCCAGCCGTTTGCTGACGACGGCAAGAACGACACCGGCTTCTTCCATTTGCATATTGCATGCCGAATGATTGGCGGTAATGGCTCGAAGGTACTTGCTGTTGAAAGGCTCAATCGTACTGCGCAGCAAGTCTACGGACTGAAGAATGTTGTGAATGATGAGCGGTGTCATCACATTTGATTCGAACTGCCCGGATTGTGCGGCGAGTCCTACTACGATGTCGTTGCCGAAAACCTGACTGGACGCCATGTTTATGCATTCGACCAGCGTTGGAATGCGGCGATTAGGCAGAGTGTTCGGGCGAATAAGCGAACGTTCGACAATCAATTCCGGCGCGGTGATTTCGTTCAAGCCGGTGCGTGGACCAGAGGAAAGGAGCCGCAAGTCGTTGCCGATTTTTGTCAGTTCGACCGCTAATTCTTTTAGTGCTGAGGAAAATTCGACGAAATCCGACATCGACTGAGAGATGCGGAAAAAGTCATCCGACTGGCGCAGGCGAATGCCCGTGTACTGAGAAAGCCGCTCCACAGCAGCATGAATGTATTGAGTGTCGGCGCCCAGTCCGGTGCCCACATGGGTGGCGCCGATGTTCAATTCGGTAAGACCGGTGCTAGCTTCTTTCAAGCGCTTCAAGCAGCGCTCTATGGAAGAGCCGAAGGCGTTGAATTCCTGACCGAGCGTGATCGGCAGCGCATCTTGCAAATGTGAGCGTCCCATCTTTATGACGCGTTCGAATTCCAGCGATTTGCGCCTGAGCAGGCGTTCCAAGTCGAGAAGGACCGGCTCGAATTCTTTTGTGGCGAGCAATACGGCGATGCGCATGGCAGTTGGGAAAACATCGTTTGGCGATTGCGCCATATCGACATGCTTGACCGGGTGAATGGTGTCGTAGCTGCCCAGTGCACCGCCGAGGATTTCCTGCCCGCGGTTGGCGAGTACTTCGTTGACGTTGATATTAAGGGCGGTGCCTGCCCCCGACGACAAAATCTCGATAACGAACTGATCGCGCCATTGTCCGCCGTATGCTTCATCGGCAGCCTGCATAATGGCGCGCGCCACGGATGCGTCCAGCCGTTTGCAATCGAGATTCGCCTGCGCACATGCCTTCTTTACGAGAAGAAGCGCGTCGATTAGGCGGGGATGCACCTTCAGACCGCTGGCGGGCAAGACCTCTTTGAGTCTAAAAGTCTGCGCCCCATAGTAGGCCTTGGCGGGAAGAAAAACTTCTCCCAGCTCGTCTTTTTCGACTCTAACGTCAGCTCTTTTAGTTACCATCGAACAAGAAAAATTCCGGACAAATCGAATGAATCGAAAGGGGATGCCTGCGGACAATTCCGACAAGAATAACTAAATAGAAATACTGATAGTCATTCTATTGAGTAAAACAAATCTCAAAGAGCCTGAATCATAGAACTTGTGCGGGTTATGAAAGAGGTGTTACTTCATGCCGGCTAATAGACTCTGTGCCATGTTGATAACTCTGGGATCAGAGTTGATGCCTTTTGCTCTGTCGAGAAAGACTTGTAATTGCAGTCGTGACTCCTCGATATTGCCCATGCCCTTCAGTGCAAGAGCCTCATAGAGCGGCAGATTCGGGTCTGTCGCCATCAATTCGTGCGCTCGTTGAAGTTGTCTGAAAGCCCCGCTGTAGTCTCCCTTGAAAAGAAGCAGGCGTCCGTAGTTCAAGTGAGCAATCTCGTTTTTGTCGTCTATCTCGATGGCTCGTTTGTAATCGAATTCTGCTTCCTTCAAGTAATTGAGTTTCACCAGCGTATTTCCGAGGTTTATCCTCAATTGAGACGAGTCCATTCCCAGTGATGTCGCTTTCTTCACAGCCGCGCTGTAATTGGTCAAAGCCAGTTGGGTATTGCCTTTCTGGTCATTTATCAAACCGAGAAGAAACTGCGGCGTCGGATCGATTTTTCGATATTCCATTGATTTTTGCAGCAGCCCAATTGCAGGATCGAGCTGTCCGCCGGAAATGAGGTCCGTTGCCTGTCTGATCAGCAGTTTGCCGCGAATATAGGGATCCGTTTCGTTTGCGCCTGCTGGTATTTGTTGAGGCGGCAAGGGTGAGAAGTTTGGCGCATTATTGAACTGCTGGAAATTGAAGGGATTTGGCGCAGCGGTCTGCGGTCTGGCTTGAGGTGTTGAGTATTGAGGGGGCAGAGAACCATTTGCCGGCGGCGGGTATAAGTTGGGTTGCTGCGGTGAGAGCTGCTCTTGCGAAACGGGCAGCGGTGGTGAAACCGGTGGCTGTGAAGCAGGAGGCTGTGGAGAAATCGGCGGCAGTTCTGTGTTTGCCTGAGCAAACACTGGCGCTGAGAAGAGAAACAGTGCCATAGCCCAGCAAGCAGACTTTTCTGAAACAGATTTTGTCCTGGATTGACTCAATTACTTCACTCGCCTAGCTAATCAACCGCATTTTAGCTGATTGGCGAATTGAATATCTGATTCAAAGTCTACTTCCTCTCGATGTTGTCTTCTACTGCTCTGACTGCAGGTTGAGCAACTACCGACACGCCGACTTTGATTGGCAGTTTGCGCACGGTTTGAGTATTGTTGGTGATTCTGCCTTCGACTGCCGAGAAAGTTTTCGGATCGAGTTGTTTTCCGGCAATGTACTGTGCAATCAAGTCGACTTGCGAGACCGGAACCGGCTGCATTTGAATCTCTTTGGCTACGTCTTCCAACGTGCGGTCCGGTCCGAACAAGCCTGCCTTCGTCCATTTGTGCACCGGATGCTGGCGAGTGACGACATTGTATGTCTTGTCCAGTTCGATTGGTGAGAAAGATACGTCCGCCGCTTGTACTTTCACATTGTTGATGCGACCGCCCAAAGATCCTGGTCTCCATGGTACTCCTGCGAGATCAATGGAATACTTCAGTCCGCTGACTTGAACAAAATTGCCTGATAGGTCCTGCGGCATTTCGTCTGCATTGGGGAAGAATAGTTGTCCGAGACGCTGAGCAACAGTAGGCTTTGTCGGTGTGTGAAGATCGCGAACACCGTACTCCAGTCCTTGTATTATCTGTGAGCCGGTCATTTTAACGTTGACTAATTCTTTGATTTCGCCTTCCCTCTTTCCGGCATTCATGACCATGTTGGCTATGTCCAGACGTGTAAGTGGCTTACCAGCAACGATCTGATCGCGAATACCGCCAGAGTGAGTCATCACTATGAGATCGTCGCCCAATTGCGGTTTTAGTCCAGTGCGAATGGCATCTGAGACGAGATTTCCGAGGGCGGTTTCTTTGACGCGCAAGCCCCGGGCGCTGTAATTGCCGATGGCCATGGCTCCGTAAGTTTCTTCTGTGAGGGCGTTGCGCTCTGGTAGGGCGTTTTTGATCGCTAGAGCGACTCGTTCGTCGGCCCCAAGTTCCGGTGTAATGGGCACGAGATTGCCGCGAGTGAAATAACGATTGGCCGTGCCATCCATATTGATTGCCGATTGGAAATTGCCCAGCCATCTGCCTCCCGAACCAGCATGCATGATTGGGATTTCAAAGTTGCCGCCAACTGGTTTGCCCAACAAGCGATCGATTCCTCGGCCAATAAATCCTTTTTCTGGTCCCACCCAGATTGGAACCGGTGTGATGCTGTGGCTGTGCCCACCTTGGATGCGCGAAACTGGGAGGTTTTCGCGAATGAGCGCCTTCGCGAGTTTCAAATCTTCGCCCAGACCAATATGTGTATCAAGAACGATGTGTTTGATGCCTTGACTGTTTAGATCCTTGATAGCGGCAATTGCCGTTTGTTCCGCATCATGATATTTGATCGCACCGACTGCACCTTCTTCAGTGGTTAAGCCGATTGTTGCGACTTTCGTTTTACCCCAAGGCGCCATTACTTCTTCAATTACGTATGGCTTCGTCAGTCCATGATATTCAGGGTAGGCGCTGACATCCAAATTTGAATTGATAACAGAAACGTTCGGATTCTTTTCCAAAATGGGGCGCATCATTTTGCCCCAACGTGGGACATCGAATAGTCCACCAGCGGCGTCGTGTTCATGGTTGCCCAAGATAATTTTGCGGGCTTGCATATCGATGAGAGTTTCATACTCGACCTGCCCGCCTTTCGTAAATGCGAAATTGACGTGCCCGGATAGGGCATCACCGGTGATATCAAAGCTGCTCGGTGTTCCCTTTGCATATGATTGGGCATTTAGCTTGTCCAGCGCTGATTTCATGTACGGCAATTGATCCAGGTTGCTGTGGAAGTCGCCCATGAATCTGCCATCGATGCGCATGACTTTGTCTTCGCTTCTAATTTTCGCACCGAGTTCGCCGGCGATTTGCCGTCCACGGAAAAGCGCCGTGCCAGTGCCTGTGAGGGCGCCTCCGAACAACGAGCCGAATGCTACGTCCTGGGCCATCTGACTGGCAGTCGTCGCCACCGCGTCACCGGGATTGGTGGCAAATTGATCTTTGTTTTCCCATACTCTTCTTGGAGCGCTCCACACAAAAGTGCCTGCAGCACCGCCAGCCATGCCTCGCACGACATTGTGCTTGATCGCTTCAATGCCTGAGTTTTTGACTATTACTTTGGCGCCTTCCATTGCCGTGTCGTTGGAAATATTGGCACCCAACGCATTGCGTCCCAGTGCGGACAAATAACGTTTTGAAACTTGCTGGTCGACGGCACTGCCGACCACGCCGGCCAGTCCATCGACTGCTCCCCAGGCGAGATCGGATGCGTTGGCGGTTCTATGTTTTTCGTCCAGTATTGCGTGTTCAACGCCCGTCTTGACGGTGTACTTTGTTGTGCCGCCGGCGAGCATGGCGAGAGGAATAGAGGCTGCCTTGGCGGCGCCGTGCGTTGTAGCATTCAGAAGGCTGTAAACAACAACGCCGGAAACGCCCGCTGTTAGGCTTCCGGCAAAGTCAGCGACTGTCTGTTTCGCTGCAACTCCTGATTCTTTAGTCTCTCCAGGCTGCGCCTGGGCGATTTGCTGGGGCTTAAAACTGTAGACGCCTGCCGTTTCCAGCAGCATTTTGCTGACTGCCGTCCCTTTGGAAAGCTGCGCATCTGGAGGGGTGTCCGGCAGCTGACTGGGGTTTACCTGTTGCTCTAATGGAGGCATGAGCCCGTAGAATCCTGCGAAGAAGACTTCTACAGTAGATTAGTAATTAACCTTCAGTAATGAGGAGATTACGCAAAGCCTTGCGTAAGTCTCCCCTCTAATTGGCTTCCGGACTCCGAACCGTGCTACAGTACCTGCTCTTGGGGATTTTCTCCAGGCTTCCGGCGAAGTAAATTGGCAAACGATAACAAAACTGACTCGGCAATGGACAAAATGCCGGCTGATTGCTCGAACTGCAAGAGGCCGTTGTGTTTGCGCCAACAGGTTATGAATCTGACGGTGGGCAACACGGACGAAATGTTCTGCCTAGAGTGTCTGGGCAAGGAAAGCGACCGCAAACCAGTTGAAGTTCTTCTTACTCTTAAAGGTTACGCGCTGGGCAGGGAGTGTTTTGCCAAAGAGTGGCGGCGATACAAGGGGGTGGAGGATTGTCCGGACCGGCAAGGATGTTTTCCAAATCAATGTTTTTCCGAGCCGTAGTGTTTTAGAGTTTTGTTATGACGGCTGTCACGCGTTCTGAGGCAAAGTCCCGAACAGCTCAATCAGCGTGGCTTTAGGGAGTTCTTCATCAGTGGCTGAGTTTGAGCTTGATTTGCGTGGTGTTGCTTGCCCAATGAATTTTGTCAAAACCAGACTGTTTCTTGACAAGATTCAAGAAGGTGACCTGGTGACGGTTTTGCTCGATGGGGGCGAACCTGTCGAAAGTGTTTCAGAAAGCGTAGTGCAGGACGGGCACCAGCTTGAAGCCAAAACCGAAGCGAAAGAAGGGCACTTTATGGTGAGTATTCGCAAAGGTAGAGCCTAGATATTAGTAATAACTGTTGACAAATGAGCCCGGCGCAGGCGACTATAACCCGACTGGGCGTAGCCCCTATGGGCGAAAGCCCTTCTAACGGAATCCGGTTGGCATTGCGCATGTTTGATCTAGACAGCAAGGCTTTCAAAGGCAAAGCTATAACAGCCCTACGCGGAAGCGCTCTGGCTGCGCTCCTGCTTGTTGCGCTCAGCTTCTCACTGGCGCCGTCCAATGCCGCCGACCTGAGCAAAGTCCCGCCCACTGAAGCCGAATTCAAGATTGCGAAAGACAATTTGGCGGCTGCACCAAAAGATTTCAAAGCGCACCTTGCCCTTGCCGAGCTTTATAAACGCGCCGGGTCAAACAGAGAAGCTGTGAAAGAGTATGCGGCGACTACAGAGCTCAACCCCTCATGCTACGTCGCATATCACCAGATGGCATATTCCAATCCTGACTCTGCCACAGTGGAAGCTGCTATCGAGCGCTTGAACAAGCTTAAAGAGGAGAAGCCGCGCGATTTGCTGCTTCGAGTAGCTCTTTCTGAGCTTTTGGAACAGCGCAAAGAGTTCTATCATGCTGCACGCACACTGGTTGACTTGCTTTACCAGAACGCCGTGCCCGAACAGCACGTTGCAAAAGTAAATTCTCGAATTCGATTGCTCCTTGGTAAAGCCAAAGACATGCAAACTCTCGAAAAGGCACGTGGTTTGGAAGACGAAATGGAAGTGGTGCCGCCACCTTTGCCGGAAGCGAGCTTGAGACGCAACCTTCATGCATCTAAAATAAAAGAGCCAAAGGTCATGCCCGGGGTCGGGCACGCGCCATTGCTTCCCTAGGCATTTTCTATGAAATCTTCAACGAAATTTGTGGTGGTCGCTCAAACCGCCCTGTTACTTTGTGGCTGCACGTCAAGCGTCAAGACGGATCCCAGCAAATTGGCTCAGGTGTCGATCAAGAATGCCGATGGGCAGACTTCGCCGGTTGCCGTCGAGAAGGTGAATGGCGAATATTCGCCGCGGGCTGTCACGCCTGAGTCCAGCACAGCCAACGTCAAAATAGACGTTGATATGGCCGCGGAAGGGGTTATTTCCAAAGAGTGTTTGGAGGCCTGGCGCAAAGCTCTAAAGGGCGACGAGAAGGGCGCCATGTCTCAACTCGAGGACCTGGAGAAGCGCTATCCGAAGGTTTCCACAATCAAGTTTATGAAAGGCCAAGTGCTTGAACATCTCGGCAAAGGCGAAGAAGCGGTAAGGTTTTACCGAGAGTCACTCGACAACTCTGAATACAGTTCCATCCGTCAATTCAAACTGGCACAGGCTTACGTCAAACTCAAAAAGTTCAAAGACGCTGAGTTGATATATCGGAAACTTTTAAAGACGTTCACTGATTTTCCGGATGCGAAGCTAGGACTAGCTCGCTGTCTAATTGCACAGGACACTCATACTAAAGAAGGACACCAACTTTTGGCAGAAACGGTTATATTGTGTGAGGCGCTTGTGAAGACCGGTGAACCTCAGAAAGTATCCGAGGGGAAACGGGTAATCAAAGAAGTCCTGGAACTCGACCCGGCAACCCCGGGTGCGAAAGAGCTTTTGGGCAAGTAGCGCCCCTGGAAACCACAGTGCCACTGTGGGTGGCTATCTGCTTTGAGGTGTTGGTGATGCTTAAGGAAAAGGACCTGCTGGAGGCGCCGGCGGTAGAAGAAATTGCTATCGACGGATTTGATTTCATCGAGTTTTATGTGGGCAATGCGCTGCAAGCTGCTTACTACTATGAGCGCGGTTTCGGCTTTGACCTGATTGGTTACAGGGGGCTGGAAACAGGCAGCCGCGACCAAGTGTCGTATGTTTTGAAACAAGACCACGTTTATCTTGTCCTGACTGGCGCATTGAAAAACGAACATCATGTTGCCGAGCATGTACACCTTCATGGCGACGGTGTAAAGACAATCGGTCTGAGAGTTCGCGATTGCAAAAAGGCATATGAGACTGCCATTGCCCGTGGTGCCAAGAGCGCTAAAGAACCGGAAGTAATTGAAGACGAAAATGGAAAATATATTTCCGCGTCCGTCTATACATACGGCGAAACCCTGCACACATTTGTAGAGCGCAAAGACTACAAGGGCTTCGCACCTGGCTTCAAGCCTGTCGATAGAAAGTTCAAGGATAATCAAAAC
>DTSE01000226.1:0-3102 GCA_012965515.1 Candidatus Melainabacteria bacterium
TCGACGAGGTCCAAGCCAGCTTAGTTCGCCGCGCACTCTTGTGCCTGGACGTTTAAAAAACATGCGTCGGCAAGCGCAACAAACAGGTGTTAACAAGGAGGCTACGAAATGAGCGCGATTAAAGGTTTGGTAGATAGGACTCGCTTAGCTTTTAATCGCCTTACCCAGCAAGAGCAGATGTTTGTGGTGGTGGGGTCGTTGGCCGGCTTATTTTTTCTCCTGCTTATTGTTGCGTTGACGGTCAGTTCAGCGACTCACAAGATAGAAAAACGCACCCGAATCAATAAGGCCAAATTGGAAGAACTGGTCCGACTTCAGGGAGAATATAAGTGGCGAAAGCAGGCTTCTGAGCGGAAGATACGGGCTTTTAAACGAAAGTCGAAAGTGCTTTTGGTTAAATCTGTAGAGGATGCTGCCAAAAAATCTGGAGTCGATTTGCGAGATATCAAACCAAGCAAGGGAAAAGCCAACGAGGATGGTGTCCGGGAGTCTCGTGTGAGACTCAAGGCATCTAAGTTATCGGCAGACCGTTTAGAAGATTTCTTGAAAAGGCTTGACCAATTAGGAGATGAAACAGTTTTGCGTGAACTCAAAGTCACTCGACCGCGCAGAAAAGATACTTTGAACGTGGAACTAACACTCACCACATACCGGATCGAAGGTTAAGTATGCGTTTCAGGCAAAAGATGCTTAGGATCTTGGGGTACTGTGCTTTGGTCGTGTTGAGCGTGTTGTTGGGCTTCTACATACATTTCCCGGCTACTGCAGTGGCCGAACGAATATCTCACGAAATTGAAAAGAGCCTTAAGGGTAAGGCGATGGTGGATATTGAGGAAATTGACCTTTTCGGGCTTAGTGGAGTTGAGGCAAAGAATGTCAGATTACAGTGGATGCTCGATAATGAACCAGTGCCGATTGCCGTCGACGACTTGCGTATACGCTTGGCTCTTATGCCTTTACTTATGGGACGGATCGAGGTTGCTGGAAGTTTGAGAGCGAGGGGGGCCGAGGTCGAATTTGCTCTTGAGCCTTATCAGGAAGGAAAGACGACAGTTATTGCGACGCTGCGTGATTTAGCTTTGAACGATCCTGCTTTGGTAAATCTGGCAGGATTTCCCATCGGAGGAAAGCTTCATGGGCAAGTGAATATGCACTTGGCCGAGCAATTGAGACATATGGACGGTGATGTTTCACTTAGCTTGGAAAATCTTGCTATCGGCCCGGCCGAGCCATTTCCAGACTACTATCCACTCCCCCCGGATCTCTCACAATCGATAGAGCTGCCTCGGGAGAGCATATTTCGCGACCCACAATTTGCTTCGTCGCTTTGCAAAAGCCCGCATTAACCTCCTGTTCGACAGAGCTCGCAGCATAATATTCGCCAATATTACCCACCACCGCCAAGAGAAAAAGCACCGCAAAACCGACCCCTAAACGAATGCCCTCACCTCTATATAAACTCAGTTCACCCGTATAAGAAAATTCTTTATGCCGGAGATTCAATGGTTGGTTTCGTCCCTTACGCAGATAGGAGAGCATCATACCGACACTAACTGCAAATTCAGGCCCCAAGGGTAAGCCTATTTCGACTTTCTCAAAACTCTCCACAACATTGAGATGCTGGACATCCAAATCGAGATGCGACCGGATCTCCTCACTAAGTCCGTCCCATCTCGAAGCGCTTCCGGTCACCAATAAATGCCGGGGCGCAAAGTGCGGCGGTAAAACTTTGAACGTTGCTGCAAGATCACTTAGAAGGGGCTCTAGAGCTCTTCTGAAGGCTGTTTTGAAATTTGGTAATTGATTAATTGGCACCCCTGAAGCCCATTCGTCACCACCATTGTAAAAGCGCTGAAGCTCTTCACGCGAAACTTTCAGTTCCTGGCAAAGAAAGGATTCAAGCCGCTTGCCTCCGTAGTGAATGCTTCTGGCATAGGCGAGTTCACCCCCAGAGCCACGCACAGCCAAGTGGCTTTCTGAAGACCCAAGCGACAAAACCGCGATTGGCTCCGGCGTTCGACTCACGATCAATTCAGACAGGCTAGACGCAGGCGGAACGATGCATTTTGGATTGAAATCGGCCTCCTCCAAGGCATCAAGCCATTGAGTAAAAGCAACCTTCGGCGTAAGTCCTGTGAGCACATCTGTTGATGTCCTCGAGTGATCCACTCTGCACCAGGCCACATTAACATCTTCGATGTCATAAGGTATTTGTCCATCCAGCTCGAATTCAAGCGCCAATTCAACCTTTCGTTGATCTCCAAAAGGAAAATGGATCAAGCGAGTCGCTATTTTTTTAGAATCAGCAGAGCAAACCAAGGTTTCCACTGCACCTGGCATTGCTCCACGAACCCTATTCCAAAAGTCAGGAAGGTCTTCGTCATCACCACGCTTCAAAGACTCGGCTGTAACCATCGTCGTGCGACGGAGAGTTTGGTCTACCACCACAAAATGAGCATTTGTCTCGTTAATGTCTAAAGCAGCTACACGTGTCACTATTCCACCCTTATATAATAGAAAGATCCTTCAGCAGCTTGGAAGACGGCCTGGATCCGTCGGCTAGCATTTCCGGAACGACCCTGAGCACTGACGCTATACCAAGTGCTACTTGATTTATCTGTGAAAACACTTTTAAATTTCGCCGTGTCAATAAATGAACCCATGCCTGCTTGCTGCACTAGGGTCCCCAGACTTTGTATCGTCAACGCTCCCATCGCCAATGCCGCGATGCCCGTTGTATCACGAAGAAAATTGTAAAGCATAGCAAAAGGCTCGATCGGAATATCTTCAATAGCCACACCATCTTTTAAACATGCCGGCAGACCCCAAAGCACAATGCGCTCTACAGGCGCTGTCGCTAACTCGATTAGGCTAGAGTCATTATAAATAGAAACATTGTTCTTTATAAGGTCATACAACTCATCATCGACCCCATGCACCATTTGAATTTCAGCCAAGGAGTCGAAGGGGGCATTCTTCACTTTGTATGAGTTATCCAGCATATCGTAGTGCCTTTCTTCGTCTCCTCCCTTGGTTCCAGCCACCTCCGTATCATCATCGGTCCAATCTTGAAGGGCAGCAACCAATTCTAATGGGTCGTCT
>DTSE01000226.1:3112-3386 GCA_012965515.1 Candidatus Melainabacteria bacterium
TAATTTCTTCACAGTTCATGCTGCAGAATCATTTCTACAAAATCGTTTTTCAAAAAATTTTGTGCAAAAGAAAGGTACGATCATCCTCTTGAAAATGTGATTCTAGTTTTGGGTCACTTAACATGCCAACCAACACAGCAGTTAAGGCCTTCGTCGTTGACTTGCTCTTCTTACGAAGCATGTTGATCGACACTTTCGAATGCTCACTTTGTGCCGTCGCCAAACATTCCCCATTCAAGATGGGTTCAAGTTCATCATCTCCGTCATCTCCCTC
>DTSE01000227.1 GCA_012965515.1 Candidatus Melainabacteria bacterium
TGGTATGAGAAACCAGCTATAGGCGGCAGGCACAATCTGTTGTGCTTTCGTTTTCGCGTAGATCAGAGTACAACACAGGAACTGGAGATTCAGAAAACAGCTGATCGTTCAATGGAGTTTCGTGAAGAGGGCTCAAAAGGAAAAATCCTTCTTTCCGGCACTCAGATAAACTATCCATTGCGCAATTTCAAGTTGAAGCAAATCCGCAAAGGCATGGGTGAAATCATGCACTGGATTGAGATTAAGGACCCCGAGACAATGCGACTTGCGCTGCGGGTCTACACCATGAACCATAGGACCGATCTGACAGGAAAGTCGAATGTAGTTTTGACATTCGAAGATCTGTATAAGAACGGAGAGTAAACAATGAGAATCCGTTCCTGGGTTCCGATGCCCTTACTAACTCTACTACTTTCGTTCACTCTTGGGGCATGTAGTATCGACGCAGAACCTAGGGCTAGAGTTGGAATTGACACAATAGATTTGCCAGTTGTGGCTCCGACCGCCGTTTATGCTATTCCTGTTGAAACACGTCCAAGTGACTTGAAAGCATTTGTTTCCGATGCGATCAAGCGCAACGCACCAGAATCAATGAGGACCGCGACATTGAGCAGACTCGCTGCTACTTCTACGAAAACTGAAATATGGGCAAAGGACCGCATTCCCAGTGTGATTTTTGAAATGCTTCAGTATAGTGGTACTTCGCCTGAAGAGGTTAAAGCACTATCTCAAGCTAAAGAGTTTATTGTCATTGCTGGAACTGGTAAACCTGGTTGGCCTCCGCTACACGAATTCGAAACTCGAACAGCAGCTGCTTCGGTGGCTAAAGCGCTGAAAACTTCGGCGATGGATTTATTTTTGCCGAAGGCAATTTCGATCGAAGATGCTCAGAAGGACTCACTTTTTCAGCAGAGGAAACAGAATTTCAGTCAGTGGTCCAAGGTTTTGAACTCGGATGATGAAAATGGGTTATGGATGACGACACGTGGGCTGGGGCGAATAGGTTTGATGGAGGTACAATCCATTGATGTTCCACCGCAACTAGAAGACTCCTGGTCCTATGTAATGTCGGCACTTTGCTGGAAGATTGCGAAGCTCTCGAACGAGGAGCTGAAGGCTGGCAAAACTGAAATTAGACTCCCTAGTGCTATTGAGCTTACCGATAAAGATCTCGAGGAAGCTTTTAAGTCTAAGATATCGCTGAAAGAAAATACTTCAGCGCGACTGTTTCTAACGATTGCGAGAGGCCGAGATGAAGCTGATTACCTTACGATTATTCAGCCGAAAGGAGATACAAGAAAGTTTGGCGAGTATGTTGTAGACATTACACGCGAGTTACTTGGTGCGCATGAAAATCCAGTTATCGAATCAAGACGTTCGGAAGCAATGCAAGAGGCTATGGCTACGGCGAAGGCTGAATTGCCAACAGTAAGAAAGCGTTTTCTCGACAAAGAGTTTCCGTTCGGAAGTCGGCTAATTCTGAAGTATAGAGTAGAAAGGGGCGCTGATAGAGAGTACCTCTGGGCATATGTGACAGGCTGGCAGGACCCTAAAAGAATACAAGCGATTAGTGGAAACGATTCTGATTACGATCTTAAATTGAGATCTGGGCAATTGCTCAACCTAGACTTGGAGACGATAGTCGATTGGGCCCTTATGGAGAAAGACAAAATCGTCCAGGGTGGTTACACGACTAAAGTATTAGAGCAAGAGCAGAAAGGATTACCTAAGAAGTGAGTACATCCGAAGCTGGCGCATCGAATGTACTCACTTGCCGTCGAAATTAGGTTACGCGGTAACGGACTGTAGAAGCTGACCAATAGCCGTTTTTGCTGCACTCTCTGTTGCAGCTTTTGTTTCGGGATCGTTGCCGTGCGCTTTGACAAAAGTGATATCAGTAACTCCGATGAAACCGAAAATTGTCCGTAAGTATGGCTCGATAAAGTCCATACTCTTCATTGGCTGCTGCGAATAGTCGCCACCACTGGCGGTTACTACAATCACCTTCTTGTCCTTCAATAATCCTTGCGGTTTGCCGCCTTCGAATGTGAAGGTTAGCCCTGGGCGAACGATTGCATCGATGTATGCTTTTAGAATTGCAGGAATCGAGAAATTGTACATGGGCGCTCCGATTACATAGGTATCGGCTTCCAACAGTTCCTTCATCAGCTCATCCGGCAAGGAAAGGAGAAGTTTTTGCGCAGAAGTCAGCTTGTCCGCAGGAGTATTCATTGCGAAGATCAATGATTCTGTTGCGAATGGAACGTTGGTTTCGCTCAGATTGCGATGGATAATTTTGCCGTTGGGATGCGCTTCTTTCCATTTTTCCGCATAGTGCGCGGATAGCCGTCTGGTAATGGAAGCGTCACTCAAACCGCTGGAGTCAATTTGTAAGAGAGTTGCCATTTCGATTTCCTCAAATGCTGCCAAAACAATGAACAGCCACGCAGAGTAAACGACAACAAAAGGTGAGAACGAGCAATCCGCCCATTCGCCTATGTCAATAACAGTGCTATTTGTCGTTTTTAGCTGTTCGCTGCTATGATGTTACTGGTAATAGACCAAACGGTCTATGTGCTTTCGTTCGATTTTTATGTCCGAGCGTTCCAAAATTCGGTTTTCGGTGAATTCATGGACTGTTTGTCAGATGCACTAAATAGAATACGATTCAAAAGCTATATTCATTGCAATAGCGAATTCACTGCGCCGTGGGGATTGCGCATGCCTGGATTTCAGGGACATGCTGCGTTCCTTGTTATGTTGCGCGGCGGTTGTGTGGTCTCGTTCGATGATTCGAGTGACAAATATTCGCTTGCCGCTGGCGAAGTCATGCTGTTGCCGCGAGGTTCAGGATGTATCATTCAAGATAACTCAAACAGTGTCATTGCTGATTTTCTTGATGTAAGGCCAGGACCTGCTCCTAAAGGAGAGATTTGGCATTATGGTGGCGGCGGTGCGCTTACTTCGATTTTGATGGGCTGTTTCGAGTTCGACATGCGAGTCAAGAATCCGCTTGTGGAGAGCCTTCCCGGTGTGATGTACTTGAAGGCTGAGCAGTTGCAATCCGAGCCGTGGCTTGATGCAACCATGCGTTTTCTTGCATCTGAAACAGCAAGTAATCGTCCTGGCTCCGACATATTGGTCGGGCGCCTAACCGACATGTTTTTCATCCAAATTGTCAGAGCATTTATGACGCAGCACAAAGAATGCGCCAGCTCTACCGGCTGGCTGAAAGGGCTGGCAGACCCTGAAATTGGAGCGGCGCTGCGGTTGATTCATGAGCGACCCGCCGCACCTTGGACGGTGGCATCTTTGGCGAAAGAAGTTGGAATGTCCAGGACGACATTTGCAGTGAGGTTTGCAAATATTATGACCTCTACTCCGATGGACTACCTCACATCGTGGCGCATGCAAGAAGCTGTCAGTTTGATGGAACAAGGCGAGGTGAGCGTTTCCTCGATTGCAACTGCAGTCGGATACACATCCGAAGCGGCTTTCGCAAAGGCATTTAAGCGCGAAGTCGGCGCGGCGCCCGGTACGTTTCGACGAAGTGTTTTAGCACGTGTCTAACCTAATTTAACTGAATATCGATTCGCTGAAGACTGCTTTTGCCAGAATTCGTTGACTCTTGAAACTTGAATCGCTTGTCTTGAATTGCCATTTCTTCTTCAGGTGTTATACAGCCTAACAAGCGAATCTCCTTTAGAGTCTTGCTCTTCACTAGTTTTGCAACCTGACTATTAGAAAGATCCACCTTGCTAAACTCGATTTCGGTTAGATGAGGCAAGCTCAATATTTCCTCTAATTGCGAATCACTCAGGGCTTCGAACTTTTCTATTCCTATAGAGTGAAGTTGCGGACATGCGCGCAGAGCTCTAATGGACTGCTCTGTGAGGTTTACCCTTTTGAGGATGAGTACCTTTAGTTGTGTCGACTTCGATAGTTCAGCCAAGATATTACTTGGATCGCAACGAATTAGACTGACTTCGCTCAGCTGTTTGATAAATGGCTGCTGAGAAAGAAGCTTGGAATTCTTTGCTACTGAGAAGGACGCGTATTTTAGACCCTTCATTGTGTTCAGCTGCCGAATTGATTGTTCGCTAAGATTGACGTCGTGCAGCGAAATAACTTGAAGATTTTTCCACATTGCTGCAGTCCTGAGCATGCGTTCTACACTCATTTCTACCATCTCGCCTTGAATAGGTTCGGAAAGGTCTGCAAAATTACTGCCCTGCTCTAAGGCTAATCCGTTTAGCATGTTCTTATCGAATTTCTCGAGAATCGAAGGACTGGCAAAGGTTTGAGGAAACCGGACTTTTTGAACAGAGAAGACGTAAGGACCCTTCGTCGAGAAGTAGATAGTCCCTTCAGCAAGTCGACCTTCGTATTTGATCGCTCCGTGTGACAACTGATTGTTGAGTGCATTGCTAATCGAACCGATGCCACACTTCGGAAATTCAATTTTGTATAGAGTAGTTCCTTGATTGAATGTAGCCACAGGTGTAATTGGTTTTGCATTTCGTAGCTGTTCAGATTTTTCCTTGAGCTGATCTGCCGTGATTTCATACTGCTTGTTTTCTCTGTCGGAAAAGGCGGGGGGCCATGAAGTGATCTCAGTATTACCTTCTCCTTGATTCTTTGATTGCTGATTGACTTGCGAGATGGCTTTGACGGGCACCTCTGGCTTGCTAGCTTCCTCCAGTCTTGAGTTAAGACTGAACTGCCAACCAGCAATTGCCAGCAATACTAAAGTGCTTGCCGCAATGAGCATTTTCACGCGTTTGAATTGGAGAGATTTGGCTGTGTTTTCCTCCAACGACTGATCGAAGGTTGAAGCTTTTCCCCTAACAAGATTCGCCAAGTCATTTGCAACTAATCCGAGATCCGTGTAGCGTGCTGAAGGCTCCTTTTCCAGCATCTTTTTGACGATAATTTCGAGTGCCGGCGGAAATTCTCGTCCCATTGATGCTTGTTGAAGCGATGGTGTTTCCTCTGTTTGATGCAGCATCATTGTTCGCAGTGGGCTCTGCCCAACATGAGGCGGCGTGCCCGTGAGCGCTTCAAACAGAACGCAGCCGAGTGAGTAAACATCCGTTCTTTGATCGATTGCAGTGCCGCTGCATTGTTCAGGGCTCATGTAATACGGGCTACCAAACACTTCACCAGTCTGTGTGAGAGTTTGGATTTCGCCTTGATCGTTCAAAACTTTGGCAATTCCAAAATCGACAATTTTGACACTGCCTTCTTCACCGATTTCCTTACCATTAACAAGCATGATGTTGCTCGGCTTTACGTCTCTATGAACGACTGAGTTTTGATGTGCGTATGCGAGTCCGAGACATGCTTGCGCAACTATTTTCAGGACGGTGTCAATTGCAGGTTGTTTTTCTTTTTTCAAGAATTCTGCCAGCGTCATTCCTTCAATGAACTCCATCACCAAATATGGTGCGTGATCTTCCAACAGTCCAAGATCTGTGACTTTGACCAAGTTTGGATGGTTCAATTTGAATGCTGCTTTTCCTTCAATCTGAAATCGACGAACATGCGTATCATCGCTTGTGCTGCTGTGTGCAAGCACCTTGAGCGCCAGGTCTTGGTCTAGAAAAATCTGCTTGACTCGGTAGACTGCCCCCATCCCGCCTCTTCCGAGAAGCGAAATTATCTGGTACTTCTCTGCAACGATATTGCCCGGAAGAAGTTGTTCTGCTTGAGTCAGGGTAACTTCCGCGGAAGCGAGGGTCTTTTCTGTGGTTTGCTCGATATGGTCTGTCATGGTTTTGCAAATGAGCTGGCCCTAAATACACTTCTCCCCATTTTTAAGTCTTTTTGAACTTCAAAGCGCAAGATGGAGACGTAAAGCAGTGCAAACGTCCGCTGCTAGGAGCAAAACGGAGGATGATATGTACAGGAAAGCCCATGGTGGAATCCCCATTGCGCGCGCGCGTGCGGAGTTATATCTTCATGCACACAAGGTCATTCCCACGTCGCAATCCACCCTCCAAGCCGGCTCCGCTGAATGCGGCACTGAAAGAAGTGCTGCCGGCATATTTCAGGACGCGCAGAAAATGTTGAATTTCATTCTCAGTATTCTCTCGATAACGACCAACAGAGCGGCAATGCCGTTGCTTGCAGCGTTGGGAGTTTTTATCACCGCCTCCGTCCCGGCTTTCGCCGCCGATGCTTTTGCAGTCGGTTGCAATCACTACAAACAAGGAAAGTTTCCGCTGGCCAAGGCCTTTTTCGTGAAGGCTGTCCAGGACGAACCCACAAGCATCGCTGCGCACTACCAACTGGCGAACACTTACTTTCAACTGGGCGAGTACGACAATTCCATTTTTCAGTACAACGCCTGCCTCAAACTGAATCCAGACAATAGAATGCGGGCTTTTTGCGTTAGTGCTATGAGCCAGATTCAGAACCTGAAGAGAACAAACGCCAACAAAGTGGCGTCCAGCAGTACTGCTGACTCAACCGTCAAACACTATTAGGCTAAATCCCGCCCGGTTGTCACTGTCTCCCGCGTGTCTGTATCCGAAAGGATATGTTGGGTAGTCCGGAATCGCCCGTTTGGTCGCCGTCAAGAGCTGTCTGTTATAATTAAATGACTCGAGAGTCAATGAATTCCGGCTAATCTATGTATATGGCTGAATTTTGCGGCAATCGGCTCTTTTCCGGAATGGCTGGGAGCTATGGCGGACACGACTGAGACAACAACTGAACCGACATCCGGTCCCTCGGCGATTTCGACAAGTCCGGGTGAGCTGAGAGATCCAGACACGGATAATTCGGCAGATGTTTCGACCGATCTGATTTCGGTGCGGATGCGAAAACCGGTTGGCAGACCGAAGGATGAAGAGTTACCGGTGCGCCGCAGGCAGGAAATTTTGGACGCTGCCGCTCTGTTTTTCGCGCGTTTGGGCTATCCAAATTCGGATTTAAAATTGCTGGCAGAAGAGCTGGGCGTGGCGAAGGGGACTTTGTACCGATATTTCCCCAGCAAGAAACACCTGTTCCTAGCTACCGTCGATAATTGTATGCAGCAGCTCAGTGAACAAGTTAGTGTCGCCGCCGCACAGGTCGAATCTCCTCTCGATCGAATAGAGTATGCTCTGCGCGCTTATTTCCGTTTCTTCGATACTCATCCCTACGTGGTCGAGTTGATAGTCCAGGAAAGAGCGGAGTTCAAGGATCGTGCCTTGCCTGCTCCGCTAGATAAGGACAGTGGTGGAATCTGGCGGCTGCACTTTAGCGATTTGGTCGCCTCCGGTGTTCTGCGCAATGTGCCTGTGGAGAGGCTGGTGGACACGATGAGCAGCTTGCTGTACGGAGTGATTTTCAACAATTTCATCGGTGGTTCGACCGAATCACTTGAATCTAAAACCGAAGGTGTTCTCGACATAGTTTTCAACGGATTGATGACCGAGCAAAATTGCTATAGCGCAAAAGGAAACCATGGAAGTGAAATCGACAGTTAACGAGACCGGCTCTGTGAGTCAGGAGCAAACGAAACCGTCCTCAGATGGTGCGGTCGTTCAAACGCGGTCGCAACCTTTTTATAAGGGCAGGAAAGCGATTGTTCTCTGCGTGGTGGCAGTTGTTGCCTGCGTTGCGGTGGTTATGTTCAATCATTCCCACGGCGCGCAGGACGCGAAAATACAAGCTCCCGAGCCGGTCATCACAGTGACAACTGAGAAGGTCGCTCCTCATTTGATGAAAGGAGTGGTTCAGGTAAACGGTACAGTTTGGGCTTGGGATCCGCTTACCATCGGCTCTGAGGTGAATGGGCTAAGAATCGAGACTATCTATGTTGATGAAGGCGACAAAGTGAAACGCGGTCAGGTTTTGGCTCGCCTTAATGCATCCGTTTTGAATGCGCAGCTGGCGGAAGAGAAAGCGAAGTTGGCTGCACAGGAAGCTACGCTGAAGCGAACTATTCAACCAAACCGCCCGGAAGACTTGGTCTCCCTGCAAGCGGCTGTTTACCAGAGCGAATCTGCAGTAGCAGAGGCTGAAACGATGCTCGTCAAAGCCAGAGCTAATTTGGTCAATGCTCAGAATAACGCTCATCGCTATCGTGGGCTGATCGGGCAGGGGGCTGTCAGTCAGCTGGAAGCCGATCAGAAAGACACCGAAGCGAAGACAGCTGATGCTGAGACTAGAAACGCCGAGCAAAAGGTACGGACGGCGAAGTTTCAACTAGAACAATCCAGGCAGCGCTTGATCATGGGCCAACAAGGAGGCCGCAAAGAAGACGTGGACATCTCGCGTGCGACAGTTGCCCAGATGAAAGCAAATGTGCAACGTCTCCAAGCGCTTGTGGCACAGTCCGTAATCAAGGCCCCTTCTGATGGTTTGATTATGCGTCGAGATGCGCACCTTGGTGAAATTACTGCAGTCGGAAAGGCTCTTTTCTTGATGGTTAGAGACAATCGATTGGAGTTGCGTGCTCAAGTTCCGGAAGTCGATTTGCCGCTCATACACCCTGGTCAGAGAGTTGAAATAACTGACTCCACAAGCTCCAGCTACAAAGTGGAAGGTAAAGTACGGGAGGTCAGCCCGATGCTCGACCAGGACATGCGGTTGGGAACTGTGCGCATTGATTTGCCAGTCTCTGAAGGCAAACAAGCTCACATCTTCAAGCCAGGTAATTTCGCCCACGCCACTATCGACATTGGCGACCGAACACCGCTTGCTGTGCCGGCGGCGTCCATACTCAGCCGCGAGCATCGAAGCTTCGTCTATGTCGTCAATGCCGACAACACCGTGTCCACTCGTGATGTGAAAACTGGCGAGAGAGTAGAAGGTTATGCTGAAGTTGTCTCAGGGTTGAATCCCGGAGAAACAGTTGTCGTGCGCGGCGCCGGATTTTTGAAAGGCGGAGATCTGGTCAGAGTTGGCCAGTAGGAAAGTGGAAAGCAACCGCGTCAACGCGAGTTGAGCGACGGTCGAAGTGAGTTGTAGTCAGTAATAACATGAACTGGAATCTCTCAACCTGGTCAATCAAAAATCCAGTTCCTGTGCTGGTTCTCTTCCTGGTGCTCATGGTGATGGGTTCGCTGGCGTTTGTCGCGCTGGGTATTGACGAAAACCCGAACATCGACGTGCCCGTAGCATCCGTAACCGTAACGCAAATGGGCGCCGCACCGTCAGAGTTGGAGACTCAAGTTACCAGAAAAATAGAAGATGCGGTGTCCGGAATCGGCAATGTCAAACACATCATGTCGACTGTCAATACAGGCGCTTCCACTACCAGTATTGAGTTTGTTCTCGGCACAAATACGGATCGCGCCGTCAATGACGTTCGCGATGCAATCGCCAAAATCAAACAAGATTTGCCAGATGGCATCGACGAGCCGATTATTCAGCGTGTTGATTTCGTGGGCGGACCATTCGTCAGCTACACGGTTTCCAGTCCTACATTGACGCCCACTGAAATTAGTTGGCTTGTAGACAACGACCTTGGCAGAGCACTACTCTCGGTGCCTGGCGTCGGGCAAGTGCAGCGCGCTGGTGGCGTCGATCGTGAAATAAGAGTAGACCTGGACCCGACCCGTTTGGAGGCGCTCGGTGTTACTGCAGACATGGTCAACGCCCAAGTGCGGGCACTGAACATCGACCTTCCGGGAGGGCGTGGAGAGATCGGCAGAGCCGAGCAATCAATCAGAACGCTCGGTAGCGCTCACACGCTGGAACGCTTGAGTGCCACTGAGATTCTGCTTCCACAAGGCAGGCATGCACGTCTCGACACGTTGGGAACAGTCACTGACAGCGCTTCTGAAGTGCGGCAAATGGCGATCATGGACGGCAAGCAAGTTGTCGTTTTCTCCATCGTTCGCAGTACCGGAAGTAACCTGGTTGATGTCGAGAAAGCCGTGGACAAACGTTTGGCAGAATTGAAAACCTCTCTGCCTAAAGACGTCCAAATCAATAAGATTCGTACTAACGGTAAATATGTCAAAGAGGCTTATGACGCATCGCTCGATTCACTCATTATCGGAGCGCTGCTGGCTGTTGCCGTTATCTATATCTTTCTGAAAGACTGGCGCGCCACCTTCATTTCCGGTCTGGCCATTCCATTGTCTGTCGTTCCTACATTTGCAGTAATGCAATGGGCCGGCTTTACACTGAATGGTATGTCACTGCTGGGTTTGGCTCTCGTTATCGGGATTCTCGTCGATGACGCCATCGTCGAGATCGAAAATATTGTTCGTCACTTGAAGATGGGCAAGCCGCCTTTGAAGGCTGCCATTGAAGCTGCCGAAGAAATCGGAATGGCCGTTATTGCAACGACTATGACAGTTATTGTGGTCTTCGTTCCAGTCGCATTCATGGGAGGCATTCCCGGTCAGTTCTTCAAGCAGTTCGGTCTAACTGTTACGGTTGCAGTTCTATTTTCTCTCCTTGTTGCTCGTATGGTCACGCCAATGATGGCTGCTTACGGTATGAAGGATATGCCTGAGCATAAGGGGCGCGGCAAGCTGATGCGCCTTTACGAAAAGATGCTTATTTGGGCTCTGAATCGGCGCTTATTGACGGTCATTGCTTCCATTGTTCTTTTCGTCGTCAGTATTGCGCTTTTCAAATCGATGCCTACTTCATTGATAAGCAATGTCGACAGGGGCGAGTGCCTTATCAATGTCGAATTACCACCGGGTGCGGTGCTGTCTGACACCGAGCGCGCCTGCAATCAATTGACCAAGATTGTCTCCAGCCATAAAGAAGCAAGAGCGGTTGTTGCTTTCATCGGCACGCCGACCGCATCTCGGCGCAGCTCGGCTGGCAATCAAGGTGAAGTAAACAAGGCAAGTATATACATTACTATGGTGCCTAAAGAGCACCGCAAAATTTCACAGCAGGCATTTGAAGAGAAACTGCGCCAGGAAATTAAGGTGGTGCCGGGTGTGCGCCTGACTTTCTCGCGCTCCTCCGGTATGACCGGAAAGCCTGTTCGTATTGCGCTGACAAGCAATGATCCATCGGACCTGGAAAAAACAGCGGAGAAACTTATTGACGAGATGCGTCCGGTTAAAGGGCTCAGCGATGTGACGTCCAGCGCCTCATTGCTCAGACCTGAGATATTGGTAAAGCCGGATTTCGAGCGGGCTGCCCGTGTCGGTGTTTCCGTCATGGCTATTGCAAGAACAGCCCTCATTGCCACCTTGGGCGACTCTGATGCAAATCTTGCGAAATTCGATTTGAAAGATCGGCAGATCAATATTAGAGTGCAGCTCGACCCTCAGTACCGCAATGATATGGCTACGATCGGCAATTTGAAGGTGCAAGGCAATAATGGTCGTCTGGTCCCACTCAAGAGTGTTGCCACAGTAGAGTTTGGCAGTGGACCTTCGCAAATCGACCGATTTGATCGCGAGCGCCAGGTGACAGTGGAGGCGAGTCTCGATTCCAATCTGACATTGGGTGACGCTCTGAAGAAAGTTCACCAGTTGCCTGCGTTCAAGACGATGCCTAAATCAATTCATGAACAACCACTAGGTGATGTCGAAATTCAACGCGACGTATTCAATGGTTTCGGTACGGCAATCGGCGCTGCCGTGTTACTCATCTATGCTGTTTTGGTCGTTCTCTTTGGCGGTTTTCTGCACCCGTTGACCATCATGATGTCGCTCCCTCTCTCATTGTGTGGTGCATTGATCGGGCTTGTGATGTTCAATCAATCTATCGGTCTTTACGCTTTGATAGGCATAACGATGTTGATGGGCTTGGTGACGAAAAACGCTATTTTGCTTGTTGAGTATGCGCTTGTCCAAATGCAAAATGGTTTGCCTCGCCGCGAGGCTCTAATAACTGCCGGTGAAACTCGGATGCGCCCAATCTTCATGACTACGATTGCCATGATTGCCGGCATGTTGCCTGTGGCAATGGGGATCGGCGCAGGTTCTGAAGCAAGAGCGCCGATGGCAATATCGGTTGTCGGCGGATTGATCACTTCTACGCTTTTGACTTTGCTCGTCATCCCTGTGGTCTTCACTTATATCGATGACTTCCAGGGCTGGCTAATGCGCGTTTTGCCGCATTCTTTGAAAGGTCCGTCCGCGCATGGAAGCGAGCATGTGAAGTCGAGTCAAAAGGATGTGGAGAAGCATACCGTTGGCTAAGCGAAGAAATTGGCCGGCACTTTTCGTGGTGCCTCTGTTTGTATTTCAGGTGTTTGTTTTCTTTTGCCCGATAGCACCAGCATCACCCGGTTCCGGTCGCGCAGAAAAGCCAGCTTTGCACCTGAACAAGGGAGCAGATGCGGCGTCGAAGATTAAGCCTCTGGTCAATAATGCCAACCCGACATTCACATTTGGTGGTGTGAAAGAAGTTGATGGGCTATTGCTCAAGCAAGAGTTTCGCTTCATCGGCAAAAGCACCACTTACTTCTCACCACTGGGAATCAGTCTGCAGTCGAGCACGCTGTCTGTTTTGTTCAATTCAAAAACGCAGGTGATGTGCATCTTCAGTGATGATACAAAAAAGTTCTATGCGTGCGATCCGGAAACATGGAAGAAGAAGTCCACCATCATGTTTAAAGGTGACGCGGCGGGAGTTAAGTATTCGCCTTGGAAATTTGAACGCAATGAAACGGTTGCTGGGATGAAAACCAAAGTATTCAGTCGTTATTCGTATATGAAGACGTCCACAAACCTGGATACGGTTTGGGTTACCGATGACATTAGACTGGGTCCGGACGCGCGCAATCTAATGTTTTCGATGTTAAAAGTGACGGCCGCCGTGCCGGAAGGAGTTCCTCTCAGGCACGCTATTTCCAGCAAGCACCAGAAGATGATAGACAAGAGCGCAGACTTTCTCGGTCGTCATCGCGTGCGGCAAATGAGAGATCAAGACGAAGTCGATTACCAGACTTTCTCAATTCAAAAGGTAAAAATTCCCGTCTCGAAGTATGTGATGCCGAAAGGGTACAAACGCGCGGAGAGCGAAATGGAAGTCTTCTTCAATACTGAAGATGCCATGGGAGGAGTCGATGTACCGGACTTGAGCATGCCTGATCCGAAGAAGCGCCCGCAAGAAAAGTTCAGATAGAACGGGTTGCCACCGGCGGCGGTGCGTGATTGAGAATTTGCCAACAGCGATAACGTTCGCTCAATGCTTCCATGTGGTCCCCTTTGTTCCACAAAGCATCGGCGTACTTCATCATGACCGATGCTCGCTTAGGGTTGTCCGCGCCGACTGATCGAGCCATTGCATCGTTTGCCTCTTTGAGGTAATAGAGCGACTGCTCCTTTTCACCTACTCCTGCCATGACTTGAGAAATTCGCAAATCGCACAACGCAACGTTTTGACTCTCTAATTCTCCATTGCGGCGCCAGTTATTTTTCGCCGATTTGTATAGAGTGTAGGCGTATTTGAAACTTTTCTGCGTGTTATAGGGAACGATCAAATCCCCAAAGCGAGCCGCTGTGATTGAAAAGCGAACGGAATCGCTGCCGCTGTTTTTCCAGCGATCAAGGGCGCGCTGGTAATAATCTTCTGCTTCCGAGCGGTTGCCCATGAAGTTATAAGAGTCAGCAAGCATAGACTCGCAATCGCCTTTCCATTGCGGGCTGGCAGGCCATTCATCGCTCTCCAGTGCGGCTTTTAAATGTGTTTCCGCTTCATCGAATTTGCCCATCTCATAGCAAACGCGCCCTCGGTAAAAGAGCAGGTTCGCGTAAGCAGTTGAGAATTTGCTGATATACCTTGCTGCGATATCGGATGCTCTCTCCAGACTACGCGAAGCGTCTTCCAGCCTGCCGTTTTCTTCCAGTCCGAGACCGGCATTTGTCAGTGCTTTGACAATCTGCCCCGGAGTGCTCACTCCCTCGGCAATGAATTCGTCAGCCTTCTTGATATACGTCTCAACTTGCGTAAAAGCTAGAGACGCTTTGTCTTCGTTAGTAATGCCAGGGGGCTTGGGCGGAATCCAGTTGAGAATGTTCGAGCTCAGCCAGGGAGAATTTGTGGTGATTGTGATAAACGAATAGCAAAACCAAATCGCATATAGCACCATGAACGATACCACAAGGGCCGCGCTCGCCATGACCTTTTCCCTGGTGCTAAGCTTCGGTCTTTTTGCCCATGCCAGTGAGAGTTTTGCTAATGTCTGATCTACAGGATTTTTCCCGCGCGCCATGTAGAGCTCGGTAAGCTCATTCTTAAGCAGCCGCATTGATTGCAAGCGGTCGTCACGTTTTGGCGCCAAGCACTTGAACACGATAGCTTCCAATCGAGCCGTTGCATCGGTCTCCGGAATCACTGATTTGAAACTGGGAGGTGTTTCCGAGATATGTTTGTGCAAGATTTGCAGTGTCGAATCGCCGGTATGCGGCGGGCGCCCGGTCAAAGCCTCGTACATCAGGCAGCCCATGGAGTATACATCCGAGCGCTCATCCAGCTCGCCGCCCAGGCATTGCTCGGGGCTCATGTAGTGAGGTGATCCGAATACATCGCCTGTCTGCGTCAGTTTCGCCTGCGTGTGCCCATCTTGTACCAGCACCTTGGCGATGCCGAAATCCACGAGTTTTGCAACTTCTGCTTCGTCTCCTTGGTGAGAAAGGATAACGTTGCTAGGCTTCAGATCGCGGTGGATAACGCCCTTTTCGTGTGCGTGCGTCAGGGCTGCTGCCAGCTGTACGAAGATGTTTAGAGCCTCTGTATATTCGAGTCTGCCTTTTTCTTTGATGACAGCGGAAAGCGAGCGGCCCTGCAGGAAGTCCATCGTCATGAAAGGCAAACCGCTGTCCGTTGTGCCGACGTTGTACACCTTCACAATACTGGGGTGATCAAGATGGCTGGCTGCAGTTGCTTCTTGTTGAAACCGCTGAACACTGAGTGGATCGACAGAGAGATGAGGCATCAAGACTTTCAGCGCAACAAACTTTTTCAAGCGGCGATCGCGCGCCTTGAAGACCATGCTCATTCCGCCCTTGCCAATGTTTTCAGTCACTTCATAGCGACTTTCGACCAGCTGTCCTAACAGTTCGAGACGCGGATCAATGAGTGACGCCGTCGCTCTGACGGAGGCGGGATTGCCGGATAACTCAACAGTCCTGGTCGAGCTGCCTGGAGGTTCGCAATGGTCGGAGAAGTCGGAATGTACATCTTCGTCGAGTGAAGGTTCCGCATCGAGATGCCGTTCATTTTCTCCCGGCTCAAAGCTTAGAACTCCCGCCGGTTTCCTGTTTTCGGACTTTCCGTTTTTCTGCTTGGTGCTCTCTATCTTGCCGTTTTCGGGAACGTTTTCTGCAGGAAGACCGTTTTTAGAATCAGAAACTTCAGCCAGGGGCGTGCCATCCTGTGGGCAAAAGCGCATCTCCGCAGGATATCCAGCCTCGCAGGCAGGACAGTGCTTCGCGAGTTCTTTTTTGCCCTCGTCTCCTACCGCTTTTGGCACTTCCGACAGTTGATGGTTCCCCTGAAGATCTCAGTTTCTACATTCCCCCTTTACGATCTTCTATCTCTTAGAACGTAGTATGATGCCTGCCGGATTACATTTTCGGAGCAGATTTTCTCGTGCCGACCATGCGCCGCAAGTTTTTCTCTTTCAGCCTCTATTTGCTGCTTTTAGCGGTTTTTCTTCCACCGCAGGTGCAAGCTGCAGCCCCTGAAAAAAGTGCAGTTACTGCAAAAGCCGCTGGAGCGTCGAGCGCCAGTGCAACAAAGTCCCCGGTTTCAGCCGGGAAGAAAGAGCCGGCAAAGCCCGCCGGCGGACCACCTGCTCCTGGTTGGGAGTTGCAGCAGTGGCATCGCATGGCTGGTCGGATCAGGCTAGTTTCAAACAAGTATGGCGGGAAGTTCGAAACAACCCACTATACGCTGCTCAAGCCGCTGCCCGGCGAAAAAATGTATTTCTTGAACCAGCAGACGAAGCGCTATGTCAACTACACGGTTGAGATGTGGCGAAAGAAATTCAATTTCTACCACAAAGACCCGGGACGCGCCAAAGACGCCGGATTTACCGAATTCTCTCCTTGGAAACGCCTGGGCGAGGAGAAGATTGCCGGGCTGAAGTGCGGACGATATTCGAGAATGCGCACCAACAACCTGCCGCCTCCCAATGACAAGACTTACACTGAAGAATGGTCCTTCTGCCGCGAGCTGACTGTGCCGTCTGCATTGATAGACCTGTACAAGAAAACGCTCTATTTGAATTACGACGCCAAGCTTGGTTTTCCGATGAGAGTAAAGGAAATTCGGGAGTGGAGCGGCAAGAAGGCCAAGAAGGTCGACGTCAGCTATGACACGCTCAAATTCATCAAAGGCAGCTTTCCTCAATCCTTTTTCGAAATGGGTAAAGACTACAAACAGGTCAAGGACGAAATGTCCGTGCTCATGGATGAAGGAGCAGATATGATGGGCGGCGACATGATCGGTGGCGGCGGCGGAGACGGCGCGCTCGGCGGACTTGAGATCAATGAAGAACTGAAGCGACGCGTCGGCAAATAGGACGTTTGTGTCAACTTAGATTTGCACTTTGGGCACTTGTCTGGAATAGTCCAGCTTGAGTAGAATGGCTTGGACTGCGCCACCGTGCTTCCATAAATAGTCTGCATACTGCTTTTCGGCAATGCATGTGGTAAGCAGAGATCCTTTCGTTTTCACGGCCTTGAGCGCTGCTTCGTAGCTGTCTTTTGGATCTTGGTTCATCTTCTCTTCCAGCGCTGCGATTTTTAGATATGCAAGAGCCTCATTGTCAGCTGATTTGAGCGTCCCCCATCGCGCTGCTGCATCTTTGTAATAGTCTTTCGCCTTTTGATAGACTTCACCGTTTTGCAAACTATCGGCAAAGTGGCTCAACACCAGCGCGTACTCTTCTTTGCCTTGAAACTCTCTTGCCGCCTCGACATATCTGCCTATCTCCAGCGGACCCCAGTGAGTCCATTCAAGAGCGTCACCGTGCATGGAGGCAAAGAAATTTCTGTAGGCGGTAATGGCGTCAGAATATTGACCGATGTAATAGTACGATTCTGCAGTCTGCACCACGCCTTTCATTGTCTTGGCTGCCGTTTCGCCGTACATGAAGTTGCCGACATGCTGCATGTAGATCGAAAATTCTCTGGCTGCAAAAGCATAGTCTTTGGCGTAATAGCAGGCTTCTGCATACTCGCGACGCAGCATCAAGGTGGGCAAGCACATATCACCGTTGAGATGTTTACTGAGCTCGAGAGCAAGCGCGTATGCTCTTTCTGAGTCCTCCCAATGGTTGGCTTCCGCCATCTTGTTGCCCCAGATGGTCATATGTTCGAGTGTTTCAGTATCGACTTTCTGGGGTGAGTTTCTCAAAAGACCTTTTGCGTAATCGATATCAGCCTGGTAGATAGAAAGCGCCGTCTGTCCGACATTTGCCGGTGGTGGTGGCGGAGGCGCATACCAGTCAAGCTTTTGCTTGAAAACTTCTGATTCATCCGCAAAAGCATATTGGGAGATCAAAAAAGCACAGGCGGCAAACAGTCCCAGTAGCGATGCTGTAAGCGCGCCAAGCATGATGAATTCGCTCTTCTTGCGCGGACGTCGTTTGAGAATGAATAATTCCCAGCTTGTCACTATGCGACCTAAGAAAGAACTCTTGCGGTAGAAAAATATCTGTTTGAGCTCATCATGAACTGCTTGCATGGAAGCCGGACGACTTGCCGGATCTTTTGACAGTGCCTTGAATATAAGTGCTTCCAGACGTTGCGGAATGCTTATTCCTAGCTTCAGACTCTTGAAGTCTTTCGGCACTTCGTTCATGTGACGGTAAAGAACTTCCAGCATATTGTTGCCGGTATGCGGTGGAGTGCCGCACAGTGTCTCGTACATCAGGCATCCCATCGAATAAATGTCGGCTTTTGCATCCAGCTTTTCGCCTTTGCATTGTTCGGGGCTCATGTAGAGCGGACTGCCGAATACGTCACCTGTCTGCGTGAGGCTGACGGCGTCACGACCTTCATGTGGAAGCAGTTTTGCTATCCCGAAGTCGACGATTTTGCAAACATCCTTTTCGCCATTTTGTTCGCACAGCAGAACGTTGCTGGGTTTCAGATCTCGATGCACAATCCCGTTCTGGTGTGCATGGCACAGGGCAGAGGACAACTGGATGAATATGTTCAATGCTCGGTCGACGGGCAAGTGTTTTTCTTTCTTGATGAGCGTCGCCAGAGAGCTTCCTTCGATCAAGTCCATCACCAGAAATGGCTGACCGCTTTCCGTTTCTCCGTAGTTGTGAATACTAACCACATTGGGATGATTGAGCGCGCTGGCCGATTGAGCCTCTTGTTGGAAGCGCGCCATGCTGTGCGATTGCAACATCAAGTGCGGCAACAACATTTTCAGTGCGACATACTTTCCTAGCTTCAAATCCTTCGCTTTCAATACCACGCTCATGCCACCATATCCGATGGCGCCTACGATATGGTATTGATCGTTTACCGTTGTACCAATCAGCTTGCTTGCTGCTTCTCTCGCGAATGTTGCTGGTGCGCTTTCTCCGGATGACTCCAGGTCACCCTCCTGAGTTTGCCAGTCTTCATTTGCAAATGTGACGTCAATAGTTTTGGTATGAGACTCATTTCGGTCTCCATTGCTAATTTTGTTTCCAAAACCGCTCTTCGCATCCTTTCCGAAATCTCCTTTTTCCTTCTTTCCTGACTCGTCATCCTTTTGACGTGCTGCCGGTTCCTCATGCAGTACCTGTGCAAGGAGAGAACCAGCAGACATGGCCAGTGCTGAAGAATCTGCAGGAGCGATGCTATTGACCTTGGTAATCTTCTTTGTGTTTGCCGAAGTGAAGTCCTTTTTCTTATCCGGCTTAGGCGCAATCAGTCTTGTGCCGTCATTGGGGCAAATTTTGGTGGTAGGCGAAAAGTGCTGACCGCACTCGCTGCAGGTGTTTTCGATGGTAATTCTGCCTGAATCGTCTACCAAAATTTCAATCCAACCTTCCTGCAGTATTGCCTTTTTATCGGCCGCAAGAGGCGCATGGCGCTATCACATGGATATCTTGCCCGCAAAACCAGCCTAATTAATCATCAGCTCTTACTAGAGAAGAGCCTTGGGATTATTATTTAGGGTAATTCTTGAGTAGAGCCAGATCGAGATTATCTGAGATGACTGTGGCAGCGGCAGGGCAAGAGCAAGGGCAGAAAACTGGGCGCCGGGAGGCGATTCCTGTGCCTTTCTTCTATCGTTGGCTGCGCTCGATGCTTTTCGAGATGGACCCCGAGGAAGCCCACACTCTGGCGATTCAGCTTGCTCCCGTAGCAGCGGCGATGACCAGCGGGCCCTTCGTGGACCCCTGTTTGGAGACTTCTGTCGCCGGCGTTAGGTTCGCCAATCCGGTCGGACTGGCTGCCGGTTTCGATAAAAATGGACGCTTGACCAGTTGCCTTTCTAAGTTTGGTTTTGGCTTTGCTGAAATAGGCTCGATTACTGGGCAGTCCTCCAGCGGCAATCCTAAGCCCAGGCTTTTCCGCCTGGTAGACGATGAAGCGGTGATCAATCGCCTCGGTCTCAACGGTGACGGAGCTTCAGTTGTGGCACAGCGACTTGCGGGAGCAGGCTTTTCTTTGCCGGTCGGCGTCAATATCGCTAAGACCAATCATCCGTCGATCAAGGCAGAGAAGGGCGTTGCCGACATGCTGCACTCATTCGAGTGCATCAAAGATTTGCCGCTTGCCTTTGTGACTTTGAACGCCAGTTGCCCGAACACGCATGAGGGGATCATGCAGGAAAGTGAGGAACTCGACCAGATTTTGTCCGGCGTGCAGAGGCTCAATGTGCGCAATGTCCCGGTTTTGCTTAAACTATCTCCGGACAGCACCAGTGAATTGTTGGAAACTTTTGTGGCAAGCGCAAGTAGATACGGCATCAAGGGTTATGTTCTCGGCAACACTACGACTACCCGCGGTGGTCTGAGAACGCCAATCAGTAAGGTTGCTGCGATGGGAAATGGCGGACTAAGCGGCAGACCGCTTAGAGAAAAAGCGCTGGATCTCGTGAAGCGCGTCTACAAGATCAAACAGAAAGACCAGTCCATCATAGGGTGTGGCGGAATTTCGAGCGGTGCCGATGTTTTCGAGTTCATTGCCAACGGTGCCAATGCCGTTGAGCTCTATACCGGCTTGATATACGGCGGGCCGGATTTGCCGTTGAGAATCAACCGCCAGTTGGCGGCACTTTTGAGACAAAAGGGTCTGACCGCGGAAACTGCCTTAGGCTGTGCGGAGAATTGAGATTTCTGCACATATCAATCGGCGGATTTTGGCTCGCTCTTTTCCGATTCAGTTGTCCCTTAATTCGATTCGGCTGCTTCTGATTCCGGCTCACAGCAAGTAGTGTCACCTTCTGCGGTGTCATGCGCGTTTAGTGGTTTCAGATAAAACTCTTGGGCGAGGAATTGCAAAGCCGATGCGCAAGGGACGGCTATAAGAGCGCCTGGCAAGCCTAAAAGCGTCGCTCCGATGAGGATTGCAAAAAGTACGAGGAGAGGGTGCAACTCAACTTGTTTGCCGAGCAGCTGTGGAACGATGAAGTTGCTTTCAAGCCATTGTTCCAAAGCAAAGAGCAAAAATACGAAGACCGCCAGCATCTCTGACTGGTTGAAAGCCACCACCAGAGACAATACCATCGCAATCGCTGAGCCGACAAACGGAACCAGGTTGAAAAGCCCGGCCAATGCGCCTAGAACCAGCGAATACTCTACTTTCAGAATAGTCAGTCCGGTACCTAGAAATAGAGCGACGACGATACTGACCAGCAGTTGTCCACGTACATAACCACCCATACGCCCGCCCAGGGGGCGGATTAAGGAACCCACTCTCTCTCGATTAGTCTGGGGCACCCAGAGCAAAAGTTTTTGCCACATGTCTTTTGCTTCGACTACAAAATAGCAAGTGAGAAAGAGCACCAGAATGGCATTTGCCAGTGCTCCCATGAGCCCGGCCGTGAGGCTTAGCGTATGCCTTGCCACATTGGGTGCGAATTCTTTCAGTCTCTCCGGATCGATCTTCATGTGATCGCCGTCGGAGCCGACATACTCTGTCAAAACTGGAAACTTTGTGGTAAGCCCCTGAATATATCTTGGAAGGTGCTCGTAAAGCGCTAATGCTTGCTCTTTCATTGGCGGAAAGAGTAGATAGGCGACGAGCGAATAGATCAAGCCTGTGGCAATGAATATCGCAATTACCGTTGCAATACGTGGGACTTTGCGTGTCTCAGCCCACTCAGCCACCGGTGCGATTGCTGATGCCAGGGTGATCGCCATCAGCAAGCAGACGACCATGATTCGGAGTTCGAATATGAGCCAGCAGATAAGTGCGCCGAGAAATAAATAGAAAACCGATAGCGCAGCTCGTGCTCCAGGACGACGCCTTTGGAAATGTGGTTTCATGAGTCTAATTAACCTTCAAAACGCGGCTGGGCAGTCCGATCATGTCTCCGTTTTTGTCAAGAGCAACTGCGACTATCTCATGACTCTTTCCATCATTGTAGACTTCCGGCGGTATGTTGAAGGCGCCTTCCGTTTGTTCGAAGGAGATCCAGCGCTGGACCCGTCCTGTAATGCTCTGATCGGTCGATGCTAGTTTTTTCTCTTTCGATAAGATTCTAAGATTTCGATAGTTTTGCAAAATATTGCCATCGATGGCAGTATCAAACTCAGTGCCGGGATTTGAAATTAACACAAGCACTGCGGCGGCATCGCGGATTTTCTTTGCATCGACTTGGAATTGCCCTTTTCCTGGCGTTCTCGACAATTCCGGCACGCACTCATCTTTGGCAAAACCTTCTATCGATTCGATATCAACATAATAGGGAGAAACTTTGAGCGATAAACCGACGCCGTTTACCGGACCACCGAGGAGCCACTCCTTGTTGTTACCCAATGGGCATTCGTAAGTGTTTTCGCCGGTTCTTATAAGATTTGCTGACTTTTCTCCAGCGAGCACAATTGCATTTTGAGTCCAACTCAATCTGATTAAATGAAGCAGTCTCTCAATTGGTTGATCGGAGTTTACTCTCATTTTGATTTTGACAAGTGGCGTGTAGAGCGGATTTACGGATTCAACCGGCTTTGTGGCAGTGAGCCCGCTTTCCCCTGTGTAGAAGCGCGTGCCATTCTTTAGTGCCACCATCTGTGGTTCCAGTGCGTAAAACACATGCCATTGCCGTCCGTCTGTTTTCTTCACTGTGCTGGGAGTATATCTGCAGTTATTTGCGTCTATAAACGAGCATTGAAAGCCGCTTTTACCCGCTGAAGCATCAATCGGGTGCAGCTTGCTATCCGCTTCACTCCAAAAATAGGCTTTCTTTGTCTTTTCGCTTTTCACTAAATCTTGAAGAAGATCGGATGAATATTGGAAGTGGTCGTAGGGATATTCCACTGCCGCCGTGTCGAAACTTTGCCCTTCTTCACCTGCAGTAAACGGTGGGTTCATCATCGTTTTGAAATATTCTGGCCGAGCCAGTACTGGTGCTCCATGCACGTCCGCCGGCAGATTGAGAAGAACGAAGCGCTCGTTAGGACTTTGCCGGTGCAGGTCTGAAATTGCTTGTCGAAGCTTTTGAAGCATCTCTCCTGCGCCGGAGAATGCTGTGACATTTTTGTGAGCCATCGAACAAAATACAATAAATGTAAAAGCGAGAACTCCAATGCCGGTTGCAGCTACTAATCTTGTCGAGGTTCTATCTACAGAATCTTCATTCGGCACAAACGCGAAAGCTAGTGCGAGCGCCAATGCCGCCGACGAAAGGAAGAACAGGCGTGAACCGCACAGATTGCTGGCGATGTTCCAAATCTGAAAAGTCGGAAGGATTGAAATTGCGCCAAAGAGGAAAAAGGCGATGAAATATCGAATCAAGGATGGGGTCGCCAAGCATCTCAAACTGGCGAAGACTGCCGCCGCTATATATGTGGCAAACCCGATGGTGAGTAGGCTTTTGGTCGGTGGCAGGAGTTCCTCATTGGCGGGCACCAAGATTTTTAGAATCGCTGCTTTGTTTGCAAAAACTGCAAACATGGAACTGAAACCGCTATCTCCATAGCCGCCGATAAAGCTGCCTAGAAGAATAGCTCTGACAGCTGCGAACCCAATTAAAATCAGCCATAGAAGCCCCAGCGCTCTAAGTTCCAAAGGTGCGGGAATGCGAATGAATCTGGACCACGGCTTTTGATTTTGTCTATTTGCAGATGTCTCAGGGAGCAAAAATGCAAAGACGGTTGCTACTGCAGGCAGTGTCACCGCCATTTCTTTGCTTAAGAGAGCAAGTAAAAAACAACCGGCAGAAAGCCAGATGTAGGGCTTTTCTTCGATGAGTTTTAGACGAAGGAAGTAATACAGTGACGCCAGATAGAAAAGCGTACAGAGCAAGTCGACACGACCGATTATCCAGGCAACAGACTCGACATGAAGAGGATAAGCAGCAAACAGCAACGCTGCCCAGATGGCTGTAGTTGCCCGCATTCTGTTGCCGAAGTTACCTGACAGCTCGGAAGCGATTAAAGCAACAAAGAGGCAACAGCCGCAAGTCAGAAGGAGGTTTGTGACGTGAAAGCCAACGGCATTCGTTCGGTAAACAATAAAGTCCAGCAGAAGCGACAGAGACACGAGCGGACGGTAGCTGCGCATCAAGTCGGAGCCGCCCCAATTGCTGTACAGATTGGCCAGTAAATCTCCTGCGTCACCGTTGACCACGGCTCTAGCGACATAATCCAAATGCAACCAATCGTCGTGCAAAAATCCAATTTTGAGTGTCGGCCAAAAAATGGTAAATACGACCAGTGAAGACATAATTGTCGCGAAAACAATTTGTGTTTTCACTGACAGGAAGTCCAGCTTGGCTGGTTCTAGGTCGAGTTTGCTCAGATCTTGTTTTTCGGTATTTGCTGTGCTGGGCGCCGTCATTTCTTGTCTGCCCTCGCATCAGTTTCTGTCTTGCGCTTCTTGAAATATGAGCCGCTCACTTGAAAGTTGATTGGGTTGGAAACATATCCCAATGGCTTGTCCTGGGCGTCCAATGCAATTATGCGCACTTCGTAAAAGCCGGGAACCTTGAGAGCTTTCAACGGAATTACTGCCTGGCTGGAACTCAACTGTTCGAACTTGCCTGAATCAGAGACTTTCTCTGACGGTGCTTTGTCTCGCAGCGTACCGGAGTAGTGCTCAAACCATGATTCCGGTTTGCTGATTTCGTAGTGGACGGATTTTGCACCTTTGATTTTAGTGGCGTCATAGCGCACCGGACCGAGATCTTCGCTCGTGTAGAGGGTTCCATTGGAGTCTATGAAGTATTTGAACTCGGGGGCGATAGATAGCTCAGGAATTTGATCGTCTGCGTTTATAAACCGCACCGATTCGACATTTATCTTGCATGGTTTTACCGATGTGTTTATGCGCAGCGCCGTTATTTTTCCTTCGCCTACCCAGTTCTTTAATTCGCCTACGGAGAATCGATAGGTGTTCACGCCAGGCTTGAGAGGTTGCGCAATTTCTTGTTGTGGTGCGTAGATCGGATGCGTAGCGCCGGACCAACCGAGGATCAGATACGCATCAGGAGCGATCTGTTTGCCGGCAACGGTTGGTTCAACTTTTAAGGTCAAATCGAGAAAATCAAAATCGATCGACGGCACATCGATGATTGGCGATTGGACCGATTGCCCTTCGTTTTCCAAAAGGCAATCACCTTTTGCCAGTTCAAAAGTTTGACTTGGCGCGGAAAGTCCGATTGAGCGCCAGTCTTTCATCGGAAGCAGTCTTTGCTCGTTGCTGTCCCAGACAAATGCGCCTGCCAGATTTTTGTCGGCAAGAATCGAGCGGAGCCGAGTTCTGCCGATCAAATTCGCATCGCCGAATGTGACTGGTTCAAAAGTTATTACGCGATTGGTCAAATCTGTTTTTGAAAGTGGGGGCTTCAAAGTTACGCCGAACATCGCGGCGTTGTAGAGCATGTGCGCTCCTTTGTGATGCGGTGGCAAATTGAGAATAGCGACTTTCATTTGAGCCGGCTGTCCTTCGAGCGCATTTTCTACTCCTGCTCTGAGATTGCTGACTCCGCGAGATGCTTCACACCATGGTCGATTGTTGTGCATTGCCAGAACAGTGTAGGACGCAGTGAAAAGTGCCGCCAATGCCATGCTCAGCAAAGGAAGGAGAGAAACTTGTCCATGACTTTTCTTCTCGTCGCCGGCGCCAAACACGAGAGCAGCCAAAACGAGCACGACCGGTGCAGTGGCTAGATAGACAAATCGTCCACCTTGCAGGGTGGTGGTAATGTCGAATACTTGAATGGTAGGAGCCAAAGCGATGATGAACCAGCCCAGTCCAAATAGGAGGAACGGCGATATTGCAAAAGGCAAGGATTTTAGGTTGTTTTTCCTCGCCGATAAACAAGCGCGCAAAATGGCAATTGCAACGGCACCGGCAGTCATCAGTTTGAAAACGAGCCTGAGTTTGTCTTTGGGCTCTGTCACTGCCTCGTTGAACGGCAAGATAAGTCGAGCCAGGCAGCCTTCCATGAACCAGCGACGCCACAATGTCGCCTGCAGTCCTTCACCGACAGAGCCGCCATAACCTCCGAAAAGCGTTCCCAGAACGGCGGCTCTAAAGCCGAGGTAAAACAAGAGCAATGCAATGTACCATCGGGTCGCCTTCAATGCCTCGACAAAACGTGCGCGCCACCCGCCAGTCTTTTCCGAGCGGCAAAATGACGAGTTGACCAATTCATAGAGGAATATTGTCGGCGGCAGAGTTATCGCCATCTCCTTAGACATAAGTGAAAGTGTGAATGCCGCGAGACTAGACATCTGCAACGCATTGGCGCGCTTCCCGTCAGTTTGCCTGGCCAGCAGATAAAGCCAGAGTGACAAAAAAAGAAATGTGGTGCAAACGCTGTCGACGCGGGCGATGATCCAACTCACTACCTCGGGATGTAGGGGGTGGCAGGCAAAAAGAGCCGCTGCTAGAAACGCTGTGAAAAACCTCGCACGTCTGTCGAGTTCGGGAAACATGCAGTTGAGAGACAGGAACAGAAAAACAGAACTAAGCGTCTGGTAGAAGAAGTTGGATATGTGAAAGCCGTTTGGATTTGCTCCCCAGAAGAGGTAATCGGTCGCCAGGGTGATAGAGATGAAGGGACGATAAAAACTAGTCCCTAGAGTTTGCATCCAGTTGGAATAGAAATTTTTTGCTAGTAAATGGGCATTCCCATTGAAGACGGATTTCAGATAATCGACATGGGCGAAATCGTCCGCCAAAAAGTAACCGCTGAGACTGCCGTGGAAGGCAGCAAAATTGAGTACTACAATGATAAGAACAGCACCCAGAATTAATGCAGGCGAATCCTTGGTTGGTTCGCTTGCCGTGGCCGCCCTGCTGGTCAGACCTTCTTGGGGGGTGGACTGCTGAATGTTTTCTATCACCGTGAAGGACGTCCCCACTTCCAAACTCTATCGAGCAACCAGTGCTCATCAGGCGCGAGTGAGCTTTTGGAGAGAATTTGGATATATTGGTCTCATTGCTCAAAACGGTCCGATTATGACTTGGATTGGCTCAGAATGCGTGAGTTAGACATCAGCAGGGGTAGCCAGATTGGACTTTTCTTGTTAGAAAAATAATAGGAGAGTAATTGAATTAGAAGTTTAAGTAACATCTGCCGAACCAGGCAACCAGGTAAGCTTTAGTACCTAGCCAAGTGGTGAATTCTAAAGACCGGAAATCCCGTAGTACTCGTACTCTTAGAAATGGAAGACCATATCACTGACGAATCGATGCTCAAGTTCCCGGATGGCTTCATCTGGGGCGCTGCCACGTCTCACTTCCAGGTGGAAGGGCATCCGATTGAAATTAAAAACCAGCTATCCGACTGGTCCAAATGGGCTTCCATTGCCGGAAATATTGCCGATAGCACGACTGCCGATGCCGCCTGTGATTTCGTTTCGCGGTATCTGGATGATATTGAACTTCTCAGTGGTTTGAATCTGGGTGCCTTACGAATCAGTTTGAATTGGGCGGTTCTTTGCCCAAATGACCGCAACGGACAGGGTCGCAAGCGCCTCAATCAGGAAGGCGTTCGCTATTACAAGAAGCTGCTCTCCACCTTGAAAGAGCGCGGCATTACAACGTTTGTTACCCTCTTCCACTTTTGTCTGCCGCAATGGCTGGCCGAAGAGGGCGGTTGGCTAGGACCAAGAACTGCTCAGGAGTTCGGGCGCTTTGCCGAGCTGGTGGCGGGCGAGTTGGGCGAGTATATAGACTATTGGATCACTATCAACGAACCGCTGCCCTATGCTTATCAGGGTTACGTCGAAGGCTCATGGCCGCCGGGACAAAAACACCATTACGTCAATGCATTCAAGTGCGTGCACAACATGCTCGAAGGGCATGCGCTGGCCTATCATGCTATCCATAAGATTATTCCTGCGGCTCAGGTAAGTTTCACAAATCACTGGCGTCCGTTCGTGCCAGTCAACAAGTGGAATCCCCTCGATAATCTGGTCACTCACATGCGCAATCGCGTGTTTAATCATATGTTTCCGAACGCGATTAAGACCGGCCGGATGCATTTTCCATTTCCGCTTACTCTGCGCACAGCCATCAAAGAACTTTGCGAACCTATCGAAGGTTTGAAGGGCACTATGGATTACAGCGGGGTCAACTACTACACTCGCGATCTTTCGCATCACAGTCTGGAAGCGCCTTTTGACGTGTTCGGCAGAAGTACTCGTTGTGCCGATTCAGAGATAAGCTGCATGGGTTGGGAAAGTTATCCAGACGGTCTGTACGACGTCCTCACCCAGGAGATGCGGCAATACTCGAAGCGCGACGACGGCAGAGAGTGTCCGATTATCATCACGGAAAACGGTTTTGCCGACCTCTTTCCTGCTCACCTGACTGAGGATGGCGATTGGTCTTTGATCGACGATTACCGTATCAAATACATGATCTCGCACTTGAAAGCGATGCACAAAGCCATCAAGAAGGGCGCCAATGTGAAGGGTTATTTGTATTGGTCGTTGCTTGATAACTTCGAATGGGCCGAAGGGCTGAAAGCCCGTTTCGGCTTAGTACGCGTGGCTTTCCCGACTCAAAAGCGAACTCTGCGCAAGAGTGCCCATGTGTATGCCAAAATAGCTTTAAGCAATGCGCTGGACAACAGATCGGGCTATTAGGACACTCAGCAAATTTATGAATACAAAATCGAAGGTGAAGTTCTTTCTTCCTCTGGCTTTTGCTCTGCTTTCCGTCTTTGCCATTCTCGCCCCGGCGCCGAATCTTCTAGCGACACAAACGGCTCAAGCTGCTCAAGCAGAAGGAGCCAAACACACTTCATTGCGCATGGTCGCGGATGTTAAGGAAGTCGTGCCGGGATCGACATTCATGCTTGGCGTGGAGCTGACCATGCAGCCAGGCTGGCATACATATTACAAAGAGTCCGGTGATGCGGGCATGCCTACCTCAATAGAATGGGTGCTGCCGCCTGGATACAAACACGGCGATCTGCTCTGGAAGAAGCCGCACAAGTTTGATGATGGTGGCATCGTCACCTATGGTTATGCAGAAAAAACAGTCATTGCCGCAAAGATCACCGCACCAGATACGATACCGGATGGTGAGCAAAAGCTGGTCGCAAAAGTTAAGTGGTTAGAGTGCAAAGAACTTTGTATTCCCGGTTCGGGTGAAACTTCTATGATCTTGCCCGCTGGCAAGAAGGGCTCAACGGCGCAACCTGGAGAAACAGATGCGTTCAAAGGCAGTGGTTTTGAGGGACGGACTTCCGATCTGACGACGGATGGACATGGCACTACCAGCGGTGATAGTGCCAGCTCTGCCACAACGAATACATCGACCGGTAGCGCTCCGGCTTCGAGCGGCGGAAGTATCTTGGATCGTAACCTCACACCTGCCGATGCGGGCGGAACCATGCCGTCTTACATGTATTTTGCGTTGGCTGTTCTCGGCGGTTTTATTCTCAACTTCATGCCTTGCGTTCTTCCTGTAATCGCAATCAAAATCATCAGTTTGATGGAACAGGTCAATGACGAACCCGGTCGTGTTCGTCTGCAAGGGTTGGTTTTCGCTGCCGGTATTCTCTCGTCATTCCTTGTTTTAGGCGCTCTGGTTCTCGCGGCCAGAGAGGCTGGCCAGTCTGTTGGCTGGGGATTTCAAATGCAGTATCCGCCATTCGTAATTGCAATGGCGACGATTATCATGATCTTTTCGCTCAGTCTTTTCGGACTATTCTATGTGACTGTGAATCCGGGGCAGGAGCAAATTGACAAACTCGCCAGTAAAGAAGGATTGACTGGGACATTTTTCAAAGGAGTTTTGGCGACAGTATTATCCACTCCGTGCACCGCGCCTGCATTGGGCCCAGCTGTAGGATTTGCTTTTGCGCAGCCGCCGATTGTTATCTTCGGCATCTTCGAAGCAGTTGGCCTCGGCATGTCGTTGCCATATTTGTTGCTGACGATCAATCCAAATTGGTTGCGTTTCATCCCCAAACCGGGTGTGTGGATGGAGAAGTTCAAGGAAGCCATGGGATTTGTTCTTCTTGCAACCGTAGCCTGGCTGTTGAGCGTTGTTGGAGCGCAAGTCGGAGCCGGCGGAGTGCAGTCGGTTGGATTCTTCTTGACTGGTATTGCTTTTGCAGTGTGGGTCAGTGCACGCTTTACAGACTTGTCTTCAACAAGTCAGCGAAAGGCTGTCGTCTGGTCTATTTCTGGGCTGATCTCGGCCGCCTGTTTGTATGTATTCATTCTCTCGCGTCCAGATCTTATGGGTAACTTACCGGCTGAAAAGGCGTCAGCAAAAACTGCGGTCACCGAATCTGGTATCACATGGGTGCCCTTCAGCATAGAAGATTTGGACAAGAATATCGCAGCAAACAAGACTATTCTCCTGGATTTCACTGCTGATTGGTGTCTCACCTGCAAGGTCAATGAAAAAACTGTTTTGGACAGTGCACCGGTCGTGGAGCAATTGAAAGCACTAAATGTGGTGACAATGAAAGCCGACTGGACCCGCCGGGATGAGACAATTTCAAAACTGCTGCAAAAGTTTCAGCGCAGTGGGGTTCCGCTCTATGTAGTCTTTCCGGCAGGACGAGGTTCGTCTCCAATCGTTCTTCCTGAAGTGATCACACCACAACTGGTGGTGGATAAATTGAAAGAAGCCGGTCCCAGTAAAAGTTAGTCAGGTCCACAGCCTGCATACATGCCGTCTGTATGTCGGACAATGATGTCGCGTACCGTCTTGGCGTGGGGGCGCATTGCATGCGCCCTTCGTGCGGGCGGCAAGAATGCCGCCCCTACTCCTTCGGACCGATGCCATGCGTTGCCTGGTCCGCGTAATAGCGCATTGCATGCGCCTTTCGCGCCGGCGACAAGTCGCTCCTGCATTCGAGAATGTGTCGCATCTGTCTGGTGCAGGGGCGATGCTATCCACTGCCAGTTGTGGGAGATTAGCCCGCCCCTACAGCGGTTCTCTATAGTTTTGCGATTTCTTCGAGAACTTTTGCGTTATCCGGCATTCCTTCGTGAACGAATTGAATGACGCCGTTCTTATCGATGAGGAAAAGAACGCGATTAGCTGTAGTTTTGTCTTCAGCGACAACGCCGTATTTGCGACCAACTTCATGGGTGTGATCCGCCAGCAAGTGTTGTTTCAGGTTGAACTTTGCGGCAAAACCTTCGTGGCTCTTTACGGAATCTGTTGAGACGCCGAATACAACGGTGTCTGCACTTTCAAACTTGGAATAATCTTCGGTGATTGCGCACATTTCCTTTGTGCATCCCGGTGTATTGTCTTTTGGATAAAACGCGAGAACAACGTTCTTTTTCCCGCGGTAATCGGCGAGGCTGATTTTGCCTTCCGGATAGGCTTCACAAGTAAATTCAGGTGCCTTTTCGCCAACGCGAGGCAATGCGACAGCTTCTCTTGGTGACGTCATAGGGATCTTCCTCTCTTTCTAGGATTGAAAGGCACCATTGTTGCACTGTGACGCAAAGACGCGCGATTATTTAATCTCCAAAGAGACTTATGGTAACCGAAGTTCCAAACTGCTCAGATTGCGATTAACCGTTGATGGTTTCTTGAATTGCTTCAACGAGATTGTCGAGACCACCAACTGAGAATTGATCGGCAAAGACGGCCAGGATGCCGACATCAACGTCTGTAAGGATTGTCACTTTCAGCTCGCCCTTCAAGTCAGTGAGCAAGACCATCTGTCTCAGTTTGCCGATCTCAAGCTTGTTGGTGCCCAGGTTGCTCGTGCTGAGCAATGCGGTGGAGAGCACGCCAAGTGTGTCCTTGTCCATGTCTGAGCGTGTGGATGCTGCAATCACAAGACCATCGTGACCGACGATCAAACTTCCATACACATTCGGGAATGTGTCGATGTGATTGAGCAGTGCTTGAATGCCTTCACCACGAGCGGCGCTGATGACTCTAGCGGTAGCAAGATTTGCACCGATTGTTCTTTGCTCTTCTTCTGCTTTGATGATGCTCTCTACGACAGAAACGTCGAGAAGCAGCTTGCCAACAGTCTTCATGGTGCCAACCGAGTCGGCTCCAGTTGTAGGTTCGGCTGCCGACTTGTTGGAAAGTCTTCCGAATTCTTTGAGTTGATTAGGCTTGAGCGGCTTGCCGTCAGGACCTACAGGCGGTGTGCTTTCCTTCAGTGCTTCGAGATCCGGTTTGGTGAACATCGAAGTCTCTTTGACCGGCTTTGCAAGATCGTTTGGCAGTGGAGTGGAAGCAGCAGCCGCAGCCGCAGCAGCTGCAGCAGCCGCGGCTGCTTCTTTTTCTCTTTGAGCTACGACTTCCAACTCACCGGTGTCGGTGACCGGCTTGACTTTGCCTTTCCCGACTTCTCTCAATGCCTCTTCTGAAGCCAGGTTGGAGAAGATTTCTTCGATGTCATCGTCGACGCCATGTTCAAACAGCGGTTTGTCTTCGTCCTCATCGTCATCGAGACGTCGTGACGGCAAAGTTTTCTCGGGTTTTGCTTCCGCTACCGGTTTGGCTTCAGGTTCAAACGAAATGTCTTTTCCTGCGCCCGATTCGCGCGCCTTGGCGAAGATTGCGTCGATGTCTGCTTCTTCCTCTTCTTTCTTAACCGCAGCGGCAGGAGCAGCACTACTAACTTCGCGAAGAGCCTCTTCAGAAGCGAGTTTTTTGAAGACTTCGTCGACATCGCTGTCGAGGTTTTCATCGAAGAGCGGCTTGTCTTCGTCTTCGTCATCATCTAGACGGCGCGAAACAGATTGACTGGGACATTTTTCAAAGGAGTTTTGGCGACAGTATTATCCACTCCGTGCACCGCGCCTGCATTGGGCCCAGCT
>DTSE01000228.1 GCA_012965515.1 Candidatus Melainabacteria bacterium
CTTCGACGCTTGCACTGGTTGTTATCGGTGCGGCTGCAATTGGCTTCGCCGGCTGTGCTCAGCAGAAGGATGCAGTGTCGCTGCGCAACGAAGCGCAGTTGCTGGTCAACAAAGCCGAGTTCTCGCGAGCTGAAGAATTGCTGCGAACACAGCTTGCGCATGATGAAAGAGGATACGGAGCGGAAGCGATGGAAATCACTCCCAATCTGGATTTGCTAGGCGATCTATATTTGCGCGAAGGACGTCTCGGTGAAGCTGAGACCATGTACAAAAGATCCGTTGCCATTAAAGAGAAGAGTTTGAAACCGCATATGATGGATCTTTCGACTAGTCTCAACGGGCTTGGCCGCACGCTTACCGCGCGTGGACATATGGTCGAAGCTCAACCTGTTTTGGAACAAGCGATATCGCTGCGCGAGGAAAATGACACTACTAATGGTGTCGCTATCGCCGATAGCGAGAATAGCCTTGCCTCGTTCTATGTAGGTTCTGGGCAGTATGCGGATGCCGAAAACCTGTACAAACAGTCAATCGCTCACTACGAAAAGTCTGTTGGAAAGGGCAGCATGGAAGCCGCGAATGTTCGCAACAACCTGGCAAGTTTGTATTATGTTCAGCAAAAATATGATCTTGCTCAACCGATGTTCGAATGGGTTCTCTCCACATACGAGCGTAACTTGGGTGATGCGCACCCCGATGTCGCCAGCGTTTTGAACAACCTGGCAGAATTGCATCGCCATAAAAAGGAATACGGAGTTGCCGATGCTCAGTATAAGCAAGCAATTCAGATACTTGAAAAACGCCCGGGAGCGGATACCAACCCTTCGCTTGCTTGTGTTTTGAACAATCAAGCTCTTCTGTACGCCGCCCAGAGTCGCAATCTCGATGCCGAACCTTTGGCCAGGCGAGCGGTTGCAATTTACGAGCGTGCGGCCGGAGCGCCGCCGGTTGCTGTCGCCAATGCCCTGCGCACTCACGCTTCGATCCTCTCGAAGTGTGGGCGATCTGAGGAAGCACAGCAAGTTCAGCAAAAGGCTTCGCGTTTAATCTCATCTAGCCGATAAGTCGAATTACAGTTTCTCCCCACCATCAATGAGCCGTGCATTAAGTGCATGGCTTGTTGACTTTTTGACTAAGTAGCAAATTGTGTCTCGGCCGGGTGTTTCTGCATGCCAGAGACTTTCGCCCAGTTTCGAAATCCCGGGAAGTAATAGCCGCAAATAGTTTGGGAAAAAATAGGCAGGAACGCCGGTGGGCGAACAGCGAATTGTGTCTGATATTCTCATCAGTTTCCCCGGTATCCAAACGTGCCTGTATCGCCGGAATGTTCGGCTGGCAGGGTATAAAGACCTCGTCTCCGGCGTGCGACTAGAATGAACGAAAGCGCACCATCACCTTCCGACAGCATTTGTCCCCGCTGCGGCCTCAAAATAGGCCAGGTGGGTTCGTTTACGTATTGGATTTTTAAAGATGATCGCTGCCAGTGCCCGGGCGCTGGTTCGGGGCAAAGTGGCGGACAAAATTCCGGACACTCGTCGCCGATTAGCGAGCCGCCGCGCAAGCACGTTTTGAACAATCGCTATGAGCTGGTCGAGTGTGTCGGCAAAGGGGCCATGGGTTTTGTCTACAAAGGCATTGACCTGACCAATGGCGATCTGGTTGCTCTGAAAATCATGCGTCCGGAACTGGCGGCCAATGAATTGGCTGTGAAGCGGCTGATGCGTGAAGTAGCCGTCGTCTCCAGCTTGAGCAATTCCCATCTAGGGCAAGTGCATGGCTATGGGCAGGAAAAGGACGGAGCGCCATATCTTGTTATGGAGTTTGTGGAAGGTCAAAACCTGGCCGAGATTATAAAAGAGGAAGGCAAACTCAAAGTCCCGCGCGCTTTGGATATTTTCATCCAGATTTGCTCCGGGCTGATGTGTGCTCACACAAACGGAATTATCCACCGCGATCTCAAACCCAGCAACGTAATTATTCAAGAGAAGCAAAACGGGCAGGATCGAGCTGCTATTGTGGATTTTGGCTTTGCCAGGCTGTTGAGCGATGCGGCTGAAACCGTTCGTTTGACTCAGCAAGGCGAAGCATTCGGCAGTCCAGCATACATGAGCCCGGAGCAGTGTCTCGGCGAAGAGCTCGATGTGCGCTCGGACATTTATTCATTCGGATGCTTGATGTATGAAACTCTCACAGGAAGTCCTCCCTTGGTTGGAGAAAATGTTCTTTCAACCGTTGCCAAACAAGTGAGGGAAACACCGGTCAGCATGCGAAGCCATAATCCGATGATTCCCGAGGCAATCGATGATCTCGTGATGAAGTGTCTTAGCAAGGAGCCTGTACTCAGATACCAGAAGGCAAGCGACTTGCGGATTGATCTCGAAAAGATCAAGAGCGGTGACTATGTGAATGTTTCGGCAAAACGCCCGAATGTAGTGGCGAAGAGCGAGAAGACGCAGGATAGCAAGGCGCTTCGCAGCACTGAAGACGGATATCGTAAGTTTGCATCTATGGCTGGAATTGTTCTTCTAACTGCAGTCTTGGTAGGCGGAATCACTGGTGGAGTTGTTTGGTTTATTATGCAAGGCTCCGGTTCGCAGAAGGCGTCTGGGACTTCCGGACCAGTATTGACCGCACCCGTGGCACGTTCGAATGTCCTTGTGCCGGCAGCGCCTGGCGTGGCTGCATCGAGTTCATCGGCTGCCTCTCCACCGGCTGCTTCAGCGGCGCCACCAAGTACCGTTGAAGCCGGTAAGCGTGTCAGCGCCAGCCCCCGGCAACCTGCTGGGCAACAAACTCGTTATAATGCGCTGCGCTCGCCGGCAACTCAGAGCAAAGTTTCTACCGGCAATGTTTCCCACCCAAAACCGGCTGTCCATGTAAGTTCATCTGCGCGTCATACTGTTGTGACACCTCGAAAAGCTCCTCGCATGGTTGAAACAAACTCCGCAGGATGGGCTCAACTCAAGGAACTCAGAGTGCACAAATGACATTTAGTTCGAAAATTCTCGCCTGCTTGTTTGTCTCCACAGCACTCCTAATCTCGGCAACACCGGGGCATGCGCAGTCATCATCGGAGATCAATGCACTGCTTAGAAAATCGAAATTTGTGGACACAGGGCGTGAAGTAAACACCGTTGTCGGCAAAGACGTGACGACGATTTCAACATTTAGCCATCCTCAAGCAACAGACCAAGACTGCAAAGTCACCGCTCTGTTGATGTTGAAAGAGCTTCGGCAGCACTATGCCAGCATCCGCCGCATCCGCGTTTTCTTCTACGATCCAGCTGATATTCGCTCCTATCGCGAAGTTTCCGTGAATCAAGCTGAAGTTGCGCAAGTGGACCAGGGG
>DTSE01000229.1 GCA_012965515.1 Candidatus Melainabacteria bacterium
CAGCGCAGAAGATTCGTGACGATAAGTTGAAAACCAGAAAGCTGGCAATAAAGATGATGAAAGTGCCGTTTAACTCGAACATTTCGTCCTGTTTCCTAAATGGAATTCCTGATTGTGATCCCGAGAGACTCGGGAATGTTCACTCGATCGCGGACGGCCTGCCTAGCAGGCCGTTTCAACATAAAGGCTGTTTTTAGCCAACTTTGCTGCCGAATTGGAAGAGCTGGATGGCGATAACGAATGCCAAAAGACCAAGAGCTTCCATGAGGGCGGCGATGATGATGGCGTTAACCAGGAGCTTTTGAGCCATTTCAGGTTGACGTGCCATGCCTTCGAGTGCTCTCGAACCGGCAACGCCGATACCGATACCAGGTCCGATTACGCCGACTGCGGCGATGCCGGAACCAACCAAAGCTGCTGCTTTGATCATGGTGGTGCTGTCAACAGCTGCCGTTCCAGCTTGGGCAATGAGTGTGTGGTCCACAGTTGATCTCCTATTAACGTCTGTTTTTTGACTACTTAGCCAGGCTTGCGCCGTACTAAAAATTTGGTTGTCTGCGTTCGATTCACAAAATGTGAGAACGTGAGCGCATTCGCTTGGAACAAACCAATCGAACCAGCCAAAATTATAACAAGAGGTGATCTGAGCTTTCTGTCGAATCTATGCGGTTTTCGGGGTCGTCAACTGGGACGCCAGGTAAATTTCCATTCATAGTGAAAGGCGCCCGAAACCCAAAGCCCATGCGAAAAATCGCGCTTTTTGAGCAAAAAGCGCGACTGAACGTTTAGCCAGGAAGCCCTGAGCATCAGTATTTAAGATTGAAAGCTTGCCGGGAACCCCTTAGTGGTGTTCCAGAGTCAAACCGATGTAAATCGAGGTGAGAAGGGCGAATACGAATGCTTGAATCACACCGATAAAGAGTTCGAAAGCCATGACACCGGTAGGCACAATCGCTGGCACCATGCCGATTGCAGCTGCGCGCATCAGTTCGTCCGCGGTGATTACCATCATAAGACGAAGAGCCAGTGTGGCTGGGCGGATCACGAGATCCATCCACTCAATCGGGTTGAGGTACAACTTGAGGTAATTGGCTCCGTGAGCCCAGAAACCAGAAGCGACATAGACGATGAGCGAGATGGTTGCAAGCCCGAAAGTGACGTTGAAATCAGTGGTTGGCGAGCAAATTTCAAACGGTTTGTGGTCGACATGCGGCCATGTAATTCCGAGGTTCGGTGCCCAATGCTCTAACGCGAGCCAAGGGCCAACTCCGATGAAATTCGCCGTTAATACAAACATAAAGATTGCTGCAATAAGCGGCAAGAATTTCTTGTAGTGATGACCCATCAAACCCTTGATAAGGTCTTCAACAAACTGGTAAACCATCTCCAAAATCTGTTGTCCGTTCGAGCCTGCACCTTTGTTGGTCATGGCAGGAACGATGAGAGCGCATGAGGTGAGAATGAAACCCATGCAAAGCCAGCTGGTTACCAGGGTGTCGATGTGGATATCACCGTAAGTCCCCAGCGCTTTCACCCCTAAAAATGGCTCGGTCAGCCAAGTAGCGTCATGTACAACTTCCTTGAGGGGCAGATTTTGTCCGAGCATCTCTTATTCCGGGTTCTTTGAAGCGGGTGGGATATGTCGATCGGCTATTTGCGCGGTATATGCGTTGGGCAATTAGCTCTTATCAACGCAGATTGTTCGCACTGAGCCGGTCCGGTGCGGGTTCCGAAACGGAAACGCACTGGAGATGAATAATATCAGATGACTTTCGCTGGACAGAGCGCCCCACACACAACCTTAACTATCTGAGTTATTGGTTTTCTCATCTTCTTTGTCGTATTCATTCTCGTATTCATTTTTGAAGGGAATCGGCTTGGCACCTGCAGGCGTGCCTGGCGTATCAAGCGAAGTGGCTTTCATGACCATGCGCCACAAGCCCAGCCCGCCTCCCAAAATCGAGAGCCCGATCGAACCCCAGGGTGCTGTGTGCAGCTTGTCATCAGCAAAACCGCCTGCCCACATTCCAAGCAAGACAAGCACCGCCGCCCCAAGAACCGCATCCGAAACCACGAACATAGCGCGCTGAAAGCCGCTTGGTCCGGAAGGTGCTTTATCTGTGTCTTTCATAATTCGAAATCTATTGAGACCTGTCGAAACCAAAATTCATCACCGCAGTCTTATTGAGTAGCGTACCCCAGACTAGACTTGAAAGAGGGCTAAAAGTGCCAACTGACGGCTTCACGGGTACAAATTCGTCATCAAGCAATACAAATATTGGCAGCTCCCACGGACATAACGGGTTGCCAGGGCGCAGATACTCTGAAAATGGGGCATAAGGTTAAGTGTGACTTTGCTACACTACATTTAATCCATATTATTCAGAGACCCTTGCGACCGATTATTGGCAACAACGGGCGCAAAACAGGTCCAGTTCAGATAGAAGCCAGGAAAAAGGAGTTATCAGCACATGTTCGACAGGCTAGCCAACTTAGTGAAGGCTATGTTCAACGCCTTGCTGGGACGAATGGAAGATCCCCAGATAATGCTGGAACAGACCTATCAAGACCTCCAGTCGAACCTGATTCAAGTTCGCCAGGCTGTAGCTCAAGCTATCGCCACTGAAAAGCAGCTCGAACAGCAGCTCCAGAAGAACAAAGAACAAGCCGAGACCTGGCATAACCGCGCAGCCATGGCGGTTCAGCAGAACAATGACGACCTGGCAAAACAAGCGCTCCAACGCAAGCAGCAATATCAACAAGCTGCTCAAGATCTCGAAGCGCAATTGAAGGTTCAGAAAGAAACCACCAACACGCTCAGACAGCGCCTCACAGATTTGGAAGCCGAAGTTCAAAAGGCATACACCAAGAAGCAAGTGCTCATTGCTCGCGATAAAGCGGCTCAAGCAACCAGCAAAGCCAACGAGATTCTGTCGAAGACAACTGCTTCAGGCGCAATGAACGTCATCGAGAAGATGGAAACCAAAGTCCAGGAGCGCGAAGCTCGTGCAGCAGCGCTTGCTGAATTGGGCACCGACCAGCTCGACAAACAGTTCAAGAACTTCGAAGGCAAAACAGATATTGAAATGGAATTGCTTGCGCTCAAAGGCAGCATGGGCAAGTCGACCGAAACACCGAAGCTCTCAGTCAAAGAGCCGGTACTCATCGAAGTCAAAGACAACGACGCCGTCGACGCACAAGAAGTAAAAGAACTAGAAAATTAAAGCGTGGAGGGGCATTGCATGCGCCCATTTTTGTAGGGTCGACGCCATGCGTCGACCGGTTCTTGTAGCTGGCACATTGCATGCACCTTACCGGCTCGCTGCCGGCGGTTTCATTGCTTC
>DTSE01000230.1 GCA_012965515.1 Candidatus Melainabacteria bacterium
CACGGATGCCACCCGCCGCCTGATTGAATGATTAAATTCTACCCTGCGGCAGGCGTACACCCGCGTCCCTTTCGCGCATTAACCTGTTCTTTCAAACCTCGGATTCACTTCGCCATCTGGAGTTTGCGAGTGAAGATCTAGGCTGAGCAATATCTGTTGGTCGGGCGTAAAGTCCTCTCGGCTTGCCCGTCTGAATCCGCGGTCAATGTCATCAATGTTTGTGACCTCGGTTTTCTTCTTGTCCTCAATCTGTTTACCGTCTAAATCGAGTCTGTCGAGTTTGTCGATTTCTCGAGCGAGCGAGCCACTCAGAATTCCACCGACGATGCTTTCCAGCAAGCGCGGGAAGAAATCATCCTTGTGTTTGTGATGGTGATGATGGTGTCTATGACCGTGACCGTAACCGTCGTAATAGTAGTTGTCCTCGTAGCGGTCGCGCCAGAAATTGTTCATTCCGTCGTATGGATTGCGGAAGTGTTGTTGCTGATATCTTCGGAGGTCACCTCCATGACGGTAGTCGAAATTGCTGTATGGACCATGTTGATGTCCGTGATGGTGACCGTGGTTTTGATAGATACTTTGCGGATTGAAATGTTGTGGATACCTGAACTGTGGCGGCGTTGGATAATGCGCGCGCGGAGTGTCACTGCGGCGATCGTGATGCTGATCGCGCTCACGTTCACGTTTGTGTTCGTGCCTGTGGTGATGATGTTCGTGCTCTTTTCGCTCTGACATTTTTAACGCTCTGATAAGTGATCGGTGAACATTTGTCGCAACTCTTGAGACGGTCGATGACGCTCTGCAGGCGGAACGAAACTGATTTGATTCGGTACACGCATCCGCAAGTAATTGCGGAATGTGTCTTGCAGGCGCATTGAGAGACCGAGAGATGATTGATTCCTGTGACTTTGAGGCGTCGGTGCGTTACGCCCGTGGCAAGTGGTTTCACACTCGTTGGTCACAGGTTGAACTGATACCGCATGTGATGCCGCAATCAACGCATAACTTTCAATAGCCTTCAGCCTTTGCGCTTCGGAGAGCTGCGGTTGCGATTCATAGTGAGGCGATCCGCACGACGTTGTCTCATCTACGGCAAAGGAAAGCATGATCTGAGGACCATAGGTCAACATAGAGAAAACCTCATGTCTACAAGCTAGGCGCAGACTTTCGTCTTGCGGCTATTGATGTGCTGGGGAAGGAGGGGCGGACTGGGAGAAAGCTGTTGAATTTCAGGTGGCGGAGATAGGAAGCATTGGCTGACTTTGCTCAACCTCAATCAAAGATTGTGAGGGGATCTTTGATTTGATTGAGTCCTATCGGCGAACTTACCGCTCACCTGACTCAACAATCGCACTCCACTGGGGGGAACACTGTCACTTTAGGAAACGAAAGTAGCAATCGCGTAACAACCGAAGAAATTATTCGCTCCCGAATTCTTGGCAGGCTGGCGGGCGAAAGTCTCGCCTTGAAAGGATCAGGAGAATTTCGCTGTTGCTGGCCTGTTACGAGAAAGAAGTGCTGGTTCGCGTGGAACGATAAGGTAAGCTTATTAAAGTTCAAATATACGGTCGATGACCCGGACAGGAGAATGGGGTAGCGAATGCCGAAGATCTTGATTGTCGAGGACGATAAGGACCTGTGCAATCTCGTATCTGAATATTTTGCCGTCGCCGGTTACACGGTGGACAAGGCGTTCACCGGGGCAGACGGGCGCAATTTCCTGAAGACCTATCAGTATGATGTGATTATTCTGGACTGGTCGCTGCCCGAGATTAGCGGCATTGCCCTCTGCAGGGAATTTCGGGCCCAGGGCGGAAACTGTCCCGTAATCTTTTTGACCGGCAAGACTGATATAGCTGATAAAGAAACAGGCTTGGACGCCGGCAGCGATGATTACGTGACCAAACCTTTCTCAATTCAGGAACTGGCGGCACGTGTGCGGGCATTGCTCAGGCGCTCCCCGGTGTATCACCATAATGTCTTGAAAGTGAAAGACATCGAGCTTGATCCAAACGAGCACAAAGTCACGAAGAATGGTCAAGAGGTGAAACTGTTTCCGCGCGAGTTCGCGCTGCTTGAGTTTTTTATGCGCCACCCGAATCAAGTTTTTAGTGCAGACACATTAATCGACCGCGTTTGGCAGTCCGACACGGAAGCAACTGCTAAGACCGTTAGAGTTTCTCTGATGCGTCTTCGCCAGGGGCTGGATGAGGACAAAGACAATTCGCTTATAAAGAACGTCTATGGCGTTGGATACAAGCTGGAGACCTAGGAAAACCGGTAGCGCCGGCGGCTCGCCCGCATCTGGTGGCAAGAATGCCACTGCCACGATAAGGATCGTGGGGGCGCGTTGCACGCGCCGGAATTCTGCATCGTATCGTAAGGCACAATTTGCGCAGATGATTTACGGTAAGGAGATGGAGGGTGTTGCGGATCTTTTGTATCCGTAGTGGAATCGTAGTATGAAGTGTGCAGCGAAAACGAAATCGAGGTCGACATCAGCGTACTTATTGGCGCGATTGCTGGCGCTGAGTGTGTTTCCGCTTGCGGTCGGCGCTGTTTCTATCGCCACTGATGTTAATGCCGCGCCAGTTAACGCTGCTGCGCCTGTTAAGGCTGCCGCGCCTGCTAAAACAGCCGCGCCTGTTAAGACCACTAGTGCCGCCAAGCCTGTTTCCACTGTCACCGCTCCAAAACCTGCGGGAGCGACGAAGGCGTATTCGGGAATAATTGCCCGCCAGACCACTGGCTGGGGCATTTTCGACACCAAAGTCTGCCAGGGCGGCATACGCATTGAATCTCAGACAGGAGCGATACTCGTCGCACAGCCGCCTGACTGGACGGTCTACATATTCAGAAAGAACCAGAAAAAGGCAGCAAAGATGAGCTATCAGCTCTACCGGACAAAGAATCGGTATGCAGTGAAGCTGTCGCAAATTCGAGAAAGACCGCGCACGGTCAAGGTCGCGGGCATCAACGCTCTTATGTACAGTTTTGATGTCGGCAGACCACTGGATGAAATGACCAGTCTCGGCAGTCTTTATCGTTCTCAGCAAAAACAGCAGATTGTGCAGCGCAAGGAAGTTACATTTGCGCCTAGCAGCCCGCTCGTGCCGAAACAGGCAAAGGAGATTTGGCGCTCGTATTTCGAAAGTCCGGTCATTGAAGAGATTCCACTGACTACGACTTTGTATTTCGTCAACGGTGAGAAGCGCGAGAGTATGGACACGAAGTCCTATGTGCGCGGGACAATGACGTCAGCCGACTTTGCAGTGCCGCCCGGCTTGTCCTTTACGGCGCAGTTCATGGAGATGATTTACGGGAAAGAGATGGAAGGGGTCGCAGACCTCTTGTGGGAGTAGTCGGTCGCATCTCCTGCGCGTTTAAATTCTGAATCAGAACTCTGCGGACGGAACCATGCGGAATTCACTGCCCAAACTTTGCATAATTGTTTTGCTTGCGGCTTTGTCGCTTGTCGTTTCGTGCGGCGCTCCCTCAATTTCAGCTGCGCCTGTTGCGCCGAAAACCGTCCGGGTTTGGGAAGTATTGCAGTCGAGCAATTGGGGCAAATCAACAGTCAGAGCCTGCGCCGAAGGAATAAGAATTGAGGCTCACACCGGCGCTGTTCTGGTAGCAAAGCCACCGACCTGGGAAGTGGTTATCTATCGTAAAGGTCAAAAGAAGGCTGCCCGCACGCCGTATGCGACTTTCATAAAGAAGTATCCACACAATCAGCGAGCTGAGAGTTTTCGATTTCCGAAGCGCGCTGTTAAGATTGCCGGAGCCTCGGCAGTCCAATACATAATGCCGCTCAATCGTAAGTTGGATGCGACAGATGGTTTCGGGCATTCGTTTCAGGCGAAATTAGAAACACCATTCGTCTCGAACATGTACGTGGCAAATGCTGCCGATTCATATGTATTTCCGCCGCAAGTCAAAGAAATTTGGCGGACTTACTTCGAGTTTGCGTTCATAGAGAAAATCCCGCTCGAGTATTATCTGGAACTTGGCGATGGCTCGAAGCGATACTCATTTCAAACTTTGGCGCAGAAGTACACGAACGTTCCAGTGACTGATTTCGAGCATCCAAAAGGTTTGGACTATTCTGCCGAGTTCATGCAGATGGTCTACGGGCAGAAAATGGAAGATGTCGCGGATTTGCTGATGAGCCCGTGATGAGCTTTTCTGCTCTTAGTTATTACCTGGCTGTTGTACTTGCGTGTACATTCCTTCGAATTTAGCCGCGTTTACGATGTAGAATTCGTTGTTTGGACCCATGATGAGATAGTCGCCTACGCGTCCGGAACTAGTACCTTCCAGCGAAGGAACGCTGTAATCGGTCTTGAGTTTCATCGCACGTGCCAGGGCGGTCTTTTCGTACACGCCGGAGCCTGGTGTGACTTCTCCGTATGTTTTCGCGAAGATGTCCGGCTTGACTGTCCAAGTGCTGCCGTCGGGACCAGTTAGTTTCCAATCACCGGCTTGCCCTGTGAGCGTGTCGCCGTTTGTGGATTTCCATTCAATGTTCTGAGTCAGTTGCTCAGCCTTTACCTGTCCGGCTTTCTTGAAGTAATAATAGTTGCCGTCGCCAGCCTTGTCGTGTTGATGTTGAACTTGATAGTCGGAATACCAGGCGCCCGGCGCTGCGGCGAATCCGTATACGACGGATGTGGCGAGGCTCTTGGCTCCTACGCGTCCCCAATTGACTTGCTCGCCCGCAATTCGGGCGGCCGTAAGTTCGGATATCGCACCACGGGCGGCACCAGAAATTGCACTGGTTTGGATCTTCTGTGCAAACGGTGTCATCAGTTTCGGAGCTGCTGCACCAATTGCCCAGCCGCCCAGTGCAGCTGTTCCCATCACTGCAGCATCAACTGCAAGATGCTCCGGATTTGCCATTTCTGCTGCAGTGTTTTTAACGCCAGTCCAGAGACTGTAACCTTGTTGCTTTTGATCGTAGTAGTTGTCGCGAGTCAATGCAGTGTCGAGTGTGCGACCGCCAATGCTCATTGCGCCGCCCTTGAGTGCGATGTTCATATTGGAATTCAATGTCTTATCGAGCATGAATTTGAATGCAACACCTTTGGTTGCGCCGAGCGTGAGATCTAATGCCTGTGCGCCCAACTTGTCTTCCGGTTTCGCTTCATCTGCTGCGAAGAATCCGGCACTAGCGATGTATCCAACTTTTCCACCGAAGAAAAGAGAACCAATTTTGAGTCCGGCAGCGCCGAGCTGCGAGATGTCTCCTTGCCACTTCAATGCCTTTTTATCTTTGTCTACAGCCTGGTTGATCTCGTCGCGCATTTTCTCAAGCGCGTCGGTATCGCCTTTCTTTACATGGTTTTGAACTCGTTGCTCAATCTCTTCCAATTGCTTGAAAGACTTTTCGTCAGAACCATACACCCAGTCAAATGCTTTGCCGAGATAGCTGCGTTTGCTGTCCGCATATTGATGCTGTTGTATCTCGTTCTGCATGCTCAAGAGAGCTTCTGCAGTTTCTTTGCTGACTTGTGGTCCAGCCTGTGCAGTGGTAATTACGTCCGCCATGATATGCCCTCCAACCGCTAAGCTCGAGTGGATGCAAAAACTGCAGCGCCTGGTGCCGCGTTTTACGCCAAGTTATTCCGATGCAAGACAACTGCGATGTCGCAGTTTCTGTGCAATTTTGGGAACAGATGAGGTTTTGCGGATGATTGTCGTTTGACAATCAACTGCCTTGAATTTGTGCTTTTAAGCCGATGTGTGTCTGTATACGGCAAATACGAAAATTGGACAGAAAAGTGAAAGGATTTGTTCTCGGAGTGCGAAAGATTGCATGCAAGATGATGGAAACGCCCGGTGGTTGGATGTTAAGGGGCGCAACACAGAGGAATGCCAATCTAGACAAACTGTGGACTCTTAAATAGAGGTTTGTCTGCCTGGTGGAACGTAAACGGTGATGCGGTTGTAGCTGCCCTGGCGAAACCTGGCAGTGATTGATTCGTAGTTGATGTTGCCTTTGCTCGTATGCAGCATCTGCCCGTTCAAAACTAATCCGACATGGTTTGTCTCTCCATCTTTCCCACCGCCGACTCCGACTATATATGTGCCGTCTGGGTAAGATTTGCCGGGGACGAATTTTTCCGGTTTGTAGCCTTTGCTCTGGATTAGCGAGCCGAATTCCGACGCCCGAACAGTGACCTCATTTGGTCTAATGATGCCTGCTTTCACCGCAATATTGCTCTGAAAAATGGCGCAGCGCAAATTTTCTGGAACTTCCATTCCTTTAAAGCGGCCTGATTTCACCTCAAAAATGCTGGGGTCTTGGCTGGCACGATATTTCATGCCCTCCGCTTCCAGTTTTCTCAGTTTTTGGTCCATGTTGCCGCTGCTGAGAGCGCTGAAAGCACTGGCAAATTCGAGATGCGCCGGCTCTGCGTCCGAAAGCTTTTTTATGTGCTCTGGCTGCATCGCGCCGGCTAACGTGCGCGTCATATTAACGTCATCCATGAGGATGCGATCAGTCGAGTCAGATGCCGTTTTTTTAGCATCGACCTTGGACCGATCGCCTTCAACCCACGAAAGCGTGGAGGCGTTCGTAATCATGGTAAAGGTCCTAGCAGTTCTGGACTGCTCTTCGAAGAAGATGGGGAAGGACTTGATAGTAACAAAGCTTTACGGTGATGTCAAGAAAAATCGAATGGAGAAATTCGCTGTAGCACCTTATGTGGTGCCTATTTGCGTTTTCACGATTTTCTTGTTCGCTCATTCACGCAGTATCAACGTTGTCTTCACGCTAAACTAACGCTTCGTTCACGCTGCCTCAACGCTAAGTTCACGCTGAGCAAACGATGTCTTTCGTTGCGCATGAAATACTCACGCTCTTCGCACGATCGCCAGTTACTCTCTATCTGGTGCTTGCTTCTTTCTTCTTGCGAGGCGTACTAATAAAGAAGTCTTCAAGATCCTTTTCCTGCAGATTGCCGTCCGTTGAAAGATAGAGCGATGCTTTGTCTTTCGCTTCCTTATAATTGGTCGGCAGTTTCAGCAGTTTGTCATCCATGGTTTTTGTCGTGACTTTTCGCGGCAAGGCTACGCACCGCCAACGCTTTTTTCCGCCCCCGTTGAATGCTTCACGCACGTGTCGAATTTTGACGACGTTTTGAAATGCACCAATAGGAAGCGCGAAGTCTTTTTCCGGCAGCCCCATGTACGCGCACCACATATGGTGCACTGCCGGTGGCAGATTCGTGTTTTTCAAACATGTCACTTCTGCGACAATCACTTCTTTTTTGTCCGGTCCAATATTGAACGCTGTCACCATCTCAGCTTTGGTCCCGTCGGGCAACGTTTTGGGTCTGCGAGAAAGGCGCGTGTACTTCAAGGGGCGATAATCTTCGCGCAAGTCATCTATATATTCCGAAGCGGGTTGCGCGAAGTAAGTTTGGTTTTCCGGATTCAGGAGATAAACAATAGAAGGTTTTTCCGGAAACCAGCAAGACATGCCCAGGTGGTTCCTAATCCTCAAGCCCCTGCGGCTGAGCAAAACCTCGGCGGAGTCGAGCAGGTCTCCCTCGATTGTCAGAGAGAGAACCTTTTCGCTGGCTGCATCGGCTGCACCAATGGAAAGGTTCGATTCGGTTGAAAGAATTGGGTAAACCAGCGCGGCAGTAGTTAGTAAAGTGATAACCAGTCGTTTCATATTCAGGTTTCTATTGTTCCTCTTCTTCTGGTTAACATTCCCCATCTAGCCGCTTTTGCCACAACCACGGGCACAGTCACAAAATTGCAAGAACTGTAATATAGATTCAAAATTGACCGCCCTTATAAATTGGTCTTCCGAACCGACATTCTCACAGCCTCGTACTTCACTCGTTTCTAAGTAGACCCACCAAAACGTTCGACCACACTCAATTCTAAACGCCGCCGCGGCGTTTGAATGCGCGCGTGGTCCGATATCTACTTGCGCTTACGTGCCGCATTCGGTGCGCGTTGGAGCGCGAGAAAGGACGCTGATGCCACCAACTGCAATGCCCCCTTCGCGTTTTGTCGAGAATGACGAATCCACGCGTAGAAACAGCCCCACGACACCCGCAGACAACATCGATTCCAGCGACGATTCGAGTAACGATAACGCGAACTCTTCGAACAACGAGGCAGATCAATCGAACGAAAGAGTAGCGGAAGCCGCTGCATCTGGCGGCAAGGGTGGTTTTAATCCGATTGAATTGTTGCGTGGTTCTGCTCAATATCTCGGCAATCGGGGCGAGGACGTGTTGCGCCAAGTCGGTCTTGCTCCGCGCGAAGATGTGCTTCCTGAGTCGGATGTTTCTAAATTAAATCCTGTGGAAAAAGGCGTTCGTGGGTATCAGAACGCGGAACGACACGAAAATTTCTATATGAAAATGAAAGGACCTTTCGAGCAGAAAACCTTTGATGAAGCCAGTCTCAAAAAGCCTAAGGATGCATCAGTTACGCTCAACGACAAAGGGCAAATCACTGATTTCACGACGGCTCCCGCACAAGGAAAAGCCGAAGGCGCATCCTATAAGAACATCAAATACGATGAGGGCGGCGCGATAAAGAGTTTTGAAACGCCCTGGGGAACCACGATTTCGCGTATAGGCGAAGACGATAAAAATGGATACGGTAAGTGGCAGCAAACAAATAAGCAGGGGCAGCTCGTTAAGTATCAAGGTGCCGATGCCGCGACCTGGTTCGGAAAGTCCGTAATTGACGAGAATGGCATGCACAACCTCGTCGCCAGTCCCGGCGCGAAACAATGGAATATGTACTCTCGATCGTTCGACGGAACATACACGGAGACAAATCCCGACGTTGATAAAGGCGTGCTGAAGGGATTTGAAACGACAACCACGCTTGCAGACAACACCAGAATGTCGAGTAAGTCGCATTTTGAAAAAGGCGAAATTGTGCGCAACTCTGCGGTTGATATGTTCGGTGAAAAGGGAGAGAGAAGTGCCGTCGAGCTGGACGAGTCGAAGAAGAAAGGCAAACTGGTAACGGACGAAGAACTCAAAAAGAGAGAAGCGCTTGCCTCGATGATGAATTTCGACGCAAATCCGTTATTTGCGAACGTCAATTCTATGAGCCTGAATCGACGCGGAAACAATCTCGATTTCTCCGCCGATTTCAACAGAGCGATGAGCACGCCGCCTCCGAACGTTCGTGTTTATGGAGTAGGAGGTTATCCGCGTGCTTCAGCGGTGCCGATCAGCTCGCAAATCGATGATCCTAGCGGCACAATTGTCACTCATCCGGAGAATCCTGGTCAGGTGGATATCGTCAACATGCACGGATTCACCGGTAAGAGTCAGGCGTATGGTCCGCTTGGGCGACCGCGCGGTGTTCATGATGGCACAACAAATTCTATGACTTTGTACAGCGACCGCGACGGAAATGGGCATGTCATTGCCCGTTCGGACCAAGCCACTGTCGACCTGACAGCTCGGCACATGCGAGGCGGTATGTTTGGAGACATGCTTTCTGATCCATCTAAGAAGCAAGCTTTTACTGCTGGACTTGCGAAATTAAGAGATAGTCTCGATAGCGTTGAATTCAAGAAAGATGCGAAGGGCGACCTGCATGGTTCTTTCGATCCGCGAATGAGCGAAATCCCGCTCAACAAGACTATCGATGATCCGGCCGCTATGTTGGCTGGTCTGGAAGCGACGAAGCTCTATTTCAATGAAGGGAAGCTGAAATTCGATGTGCGCAACTTGCCGAACGGAAAAGAGTTCAACTTCCAAAAGGGCGACCTCAATGTAGGCGTCAAGGGCACGCTTCTGCCTGAATCTAAATGGTCGGTATCGAAAGTGGTGACTACAAAAGATGCCGAAGGAAGACCACATGTGGAGGTTGAATTCCACGGCATGGAAGGCAGACGCAAGCTGTTCTAGCACAATACAGAAAGGCTCAGAAGAAGCACTTCAAGCAGAAACGTCACCAGGTCTACACGTGTCTGAACCTAGTTGAGCGCGTCTTTGGCTCTGTTCAGCCCAGAGATCAAGTTCGCATCGGATACTTCTTTCTCTGTGTCAGTGATAAATCCGTGCATCGGAACTGCTGTTTCTAAAATGGCATCGCTGCTGCAAGGAATGATTTCTGCCGGTGCGCTCGAAGTTGTTTGCGATGCTAGTGATGTGAGTTCGCCTTCCGCGGGTGCGCTTTTGGTGTCTTGTGCGGTTTGTGCGCCGTCTGTATTGGGCGCAGATTCAGCACTGGGACCGCCAACCGGATCGTCTTTCTGCGGCTCTTTGTTGCCGTCGCCTGGTTGAGTTTTCGCGGGATCGGTCGTATTGGTTTTTCCTTTCGGATCCTTTTTCTTGCCTTTATTCGGATCTGCCTGTTGCTTGGGCGGATCTTGATAGCGCTGTTTCAGCAATTGAATTGTGCCAACAAGGGGCGGCTTGGAGACCGCGCCTCTAACTCCATAGAAGAGACGGAAGTCCATTCCGGCCAACCCCGGCAAGTTGTCTGTGCCGAAGTTGTATACCGGTTCTGCCCTGATGAAGCCCTGGAATCCAGGAATCTTTTTGAAAAGCTGTTTTGCGATTTCGAAATCGCAAATAATAGTTTGGCTGTTTACGTCAATTGATGCGTCCTTGAACCCCCGTCGGAAGTTCACCAGGTAAGTCATGTTAGCGGAATAAGACCATGTGCCACGTTGATGCAGTGCGCCGATAGTGAAGAATGGGTCGATTTCACGGTTAACAGCACCAAAGAAGTTGAGCGATCGAAACTGCGCCAGTGCGTTGAAATAGGCAATTGTATTATTGCGAATCGGAATCGAAAGCGTGGTGCTCGGAATGTAGTCGAATACAGGATCGGCATTGACCTGCCAAAGTTCACGAGTCATGAATTGAAGTTCGAGGTTGGCCCGCTTTGGAAGCGAAATGTTGTGTTCGATGCCTGTACCGACTTGGTTGATGTACGTGTTGAGGGTGTTGAAGCGTGCCAGTTTGTCGCGCAAATAGAAATAGTTGCCGAACACTCGGGTGTTTGGACCAAGCGCCCAACCTGCCGTGATGTTGGGGGTGACGCGGAAAACGCTGTCTGCTTGGCTGGCGCGATCGACAGCGGCACCCAAGGCCAGCTGGTCTTCACCAGAAAGTGCACCGAATGGGACGCCTCTGTTGAATGTAGCTGAGTTTAAAATCTGTCGCTTTGTAGGGAACTGAAAGACGTTTGTTTCGATACGACCCGAAGTTTCACACGTCGCATTCATGTAGAAACGCGATGGTAATTTTTGGAAGATTCGGAATTTTAGGCTTTCTCCTACAGCTCTCCGCTCCTCTGGAAGCGGCAGAGGAACAACGTCCGTAGGTAAGACTGTCGACCGTCCTGCGCCACCAATGCCGCCCAGATTGCTGTCAGCTTGTGCAAAAGCACTAGGGACAAAAACAAAAGTGGCGAGCGAAAGCGCCACGCTTACTGCTCGCCACTTGTTAAGACTCTTGGATGCCAGTTCTACTTGGTAGATGTCTTGCTCTCCCCGGATGCCGTCGTTGCAGCAGGAGCTGCTGCTTTCTTGGCGCCAGGGGTGAGAGTCTTCACGATGTCTTCGGTTACATCAACACCACTGTCGAGAACCTTTTGACCACCGGCGAAAACGCCTGCGCCATCTACAATCAAATCAAGACCTTTTTCTTTTGCTACTTGGTTTACAGCGCCGAAAATGCGTTGTTGTTCCAATTGATTTTGGGATTGAACCAGGGTAGCCAGTGCTTGTTGCTTAGCTGCCAGCTCTGTTTGTACTTGCTGAACGATTTTCTTGATTTCATCGTCAGTCTTTTTGTCTTCGCGAGCCTTTTGGATGGCGCAGGCGTTTTCGCCGGTGGTCAAAAGGT
>DTSE01000231.1 GCA_012965515.1 Candidatus Melainabacteria bacterium
GGATGCGGAAACTGGGGTAAAAACCTGGTCCGCAACTTTGCCAACCTGGGCGCTCTGGCAGTCGTGTGTGACTCTGACCCGGTGAAGCTCGAGCATGTGAAGCGAGAGCATCGTGGGGTCAGAGTCACTGACAATTTTCAGACGATGCTGGACGACCAGGATGTAAAAGCCATTGTTGTGGCGACGCCGTCCGACACGCACTTTGACCTGGCCAAGCGCGCCCTCCTTGCCGGCAAACACGTTTATGTGGAAAAACCGCTGGCACGTGACGTAAAGCATGCTGATGAGCTTGACGAGCTGGCTACAAAGAACAATTTAGTGCTCATGGTCGGGCACCTTCTTCTCTACCATCCTGCCGTCAACCACCTCAAAGATTTGATTGCTTCAGGCGAGTTGGGCGAAATCTTATTCGTTCGCTCGGACCGCATGAATTTGAATATGGCTCGCAGAGACTGGAATGTGCTGTGGGACTTGGCTCCGCACGACATTTCCATGATGAGCTATCTCCTGGATTGCGAAGACACGCAAGTCAGTCGCGTCGGCGGCTGGGATACGCACGGAGACGGTCTTGTCGACGTTGCTTATCTCGATTTGTCCTTCCCGGTCAATGGTAAGGACATTCCCGGACAGGTTCGCAACAGCTGGGTAGATCCGCAGAAACAAGTGCGGCTAACAGTCAACGGCAGTCTCAAAACGGCTGTTCTGAACGATGCACAGACTGAAAATAAGCTGGCTCTGCACAGCCAGACACGCGATGGACGGACGGTTGTTGAGTATCCGAGTTATGCGGCTACAGAACCGTTAAATGTCGAATGCGAACATTTCCTCAACTGCATTGCAACCGGCGAAAGACCTCGCACGGATGCCAACAATGCCTATCAAGTGGTGCGAATTCTTTCAGATGTTGAAAAGCGACTTTCTGGAAGACCCAGTGCCAGAGCCGCTCTAGGCGTTAAATAGATCCGTGCAGGCACGCAAATAAATAGATTTCGGCAAAATCTGTTTACGTCTCTTTTGAATTCTTGAGGCGGCGCGCTATATAATGAGGAACGCGCTGAAATTGCGGGAGTAATTCAGTGGTAGAATGCCTCCTTGCCAAGGAGGATGTCGCGAGTTCGAGCCTCGTCTCCCGCTCCATTTGTCTCTGAAATCAATTCGGCTGATTCCGCGAAGGAACCGGCGTTTGAGCTTGTCTTATGTATGGTCGGCGCCATACGTGGACCGCATTTCAACAGGTTGACGCTATGCGTCGACCATACAGTAGTACGCTATATTAGGTCCGGCGACTGACCCAGTCGCTCGGTTTGTTTCCAGCCTGTTTGTTTCAGCCTGAAGGAATATGCACTGATGGCAGACGACCCCAAGCCTGAGAAGTCCGATCAATCCGAGTCTTTTAAGGGCGAGAAGAAGCCGTCATTGAAGGACTCTGAGAAGAAGCCCGATCTGGTTGCCAAAGACGAAAAGCAGGCTGTGCCTCCGTTGCAGCTGAAGAATCTGCCTTTGCCCGATTCCGCGTCGACTACGGAAGCTCCGAAGTCCGGCATCGCAATGCGCAGATCTCGCTGGGAGAGCAGTTTTGCTGCGGTTAGATATATCAACAGTCTTGGTCGCGAAGAAGAAGTCAAAGTCCGTGACAGCGATCGAGCCACGACTATTTTTCTTTTACTTGCTTCGATACTTACGGTTTTATCGCTTGTCATCAAGCCTTTTGCAGGCATGCGGCTGCAATTTGTGTTGGTTTGCGATGCGCTTGTCGGTGTGATGCTCATCTTCTATCTGGCTAACCGATTCGGCATCATCAATACGCTAACCCCGCGCCAGGCGCTTTTGACGTGGCAGCTGATCATGGGCTCTGCATTTTTGGGCATCTTCATGACAATCAATCTTGCGGTTGTAATCGGCTTGCTGATCGCTAACACATCTATCGACATCCCTCGCTAGACATAAGGTAAAGAGAGCCTGTAGGAAAAGTTAAATCCCTACATTCACATGATAAAATCAGCGCCTGCACGCGGTTCTAAGGCTCTGCTCCATTCCTGTTTGCATCCTTGAGATCGATGCGGCTCGGTTTATCCAAACCGGCTGGCCGTGCCTTGTCACCCAAATATATACAAACGGAACAGGTAATTAGAAATGAAAGTCACCCTCGACAGGGAAGGCAAAAACATAGTACGCATGGGTTTGGAACTCGAATCCGAGAAAGCGTTGAAAGCTTACGAGCTGGCCTGCAGGCAGCTCTCCGGCAAGATCAATATCCCCGGATTCAGACGCGGCAAGGCGCCTCGCAATATCATTGAAAAGACCCTCGGCGTCGACTACATCAAGCGCGAAGCGCTCGAGCGCCTGGTTCCGGAACTGCTCACCAGAGCCATTCTTGATGAAAACCTCGATGTAATCACAGAGCCGGAAATCGACAATTGCGATTTCGAATTGGGTTCGCCGCTCAAACTCAATGCAAAGTTCGAAGTACGTCCGGAAGTGACACTGGGTCAATATCTCGGCGTCTCGGTCGAAGTGCCTGAGGCAGTCATGCCTGAAGATGCGCTCGACAAAGCATTGCAATCGGTTGCCGAATCGAAATCGTCGATGGCACCGGTGGCCGCTCGCGAAGTGAAGATGGGCGATACCGTGCTCATGGACTTCGAATGCAAGGTCAACGGCGAAGTTGTTGAAGGTGGAAAGGCTCAAGGGCTCTTGCTCGAACTGCGTGAAGGCGCATTCCTGGAAGGCTTCTGTGAACAAGTCGCAGGCAAAATGCCGAACACCGACTTTGAAGTGGAAGCAAAATTCCCACCCTCATACAGAAACAAAGAACTGGCTGGAAAAGACGCTAAATTCAGCGTTTCGCTCAAAGAAATCAGAGAGCGCACCATTCCTGACGTGAATGAAGAACTCGCCAAAGAAGTGGGCTACGAAAACCTCGATCAGCTCAAAGACTTCCTCAAAGAGCGCATTCAGGAAGAGATCAAGCAAGAGAACGACATGCGTGCACAGCGCGCAGTTGTCGATGCTGTTGTAGCTCAATCGAAAGTCGATATTCCGGAAACCATGATTGAGCGCGAACAGTCGCTCCTCATGCACCAACTCAAGCGCTATTTTGAACAAACCGGGCAGCCGTTCGAAGAATTCGAGCGCTCTGAAGAGTTTCAAGGCGTAAAAGACTCGAAGTTCGAAGAAGCCAAACAACGCGTTCTCACCAGCTTGGTGCTCGGCGCTGTCGTCAGACAAGAGAAGATGAGCGTGCAGGACGAAGAAATGACGCCTTACATCGCTGAGCTCGTCCAGCGCTATCAAGTGCCCGTAGAGCAAGTTGCACGCAACGAAGAAGTTCGTCGTCAAATCATGGAAGAAGTCTTGACCAACAAAGTTGTTGAGTACTTGGTAGGCAAGGCTGAGATCAAGTATGTGCCGGAACCTGCGCACGAGCACGGGCCTGGCTGCGATCATGACCACGAGCACGGAGCTGACCAAGCGAAAGCTAAGGCAGAGAAGAAGCCTGAGGCCAAGGCAGAAGCTAAGAAGGATGCCGAAGCGGAGAAGAAACCCGCTAAGAAAGCTGAGGCTAAAGAAGAAGAAAAGCCGAAAGAAAAGGCCGGAAAAAAGGGCAAATCCTGATAGATACCGGTTTTCGCCAAGATCCTGTAAGATTGCGATTTAATGCTGCTTTTCAGCAGGCGTTAGATAATATCGTTGTATTTGCACTCGCGCGTGCGTTTATTTCCCAGACAGCTAGCTATATACGGCTATATCTTAAAGGTTGAAAATTCGTGCTAACGTGATGTTAAGCAACAACAATAACTAGTAATTTGAACAACAAATTTGGAAGGAAGAAAATGTCGATAAAGCGTCCCTCAAGGAATGATGTGTATGACCTCTGGAGCATGACTCCGGCAGCTCAGTCCCCCATGTCCTATTACCCCCCCACAGTTATTGAAACGACAGCCAGGGGCGAGCGCGCTTTTGACATCTTTTCGAGACTGCTGCGCGAGCGCATTATCTTCTTGGGTATGCCCATCGATGATGGCGTTGCGAATTTAATTGTTGCGCAATTACTTTTGTTGGAAGGCGAAGACCCGGAAAAAGATATCCGTTTGTACGTCAATTCGCCCGGTGGCTCGGTTACAGCCGGATTGGCCATCTATGACACCATCCAACATATACGTTCCGATGTTTCAACAATTTGTTTAGGACAAGCGGCCTCGATGGGAGCTTTTCTCCTGGCTGCTGGGTCTAAAGGAAAGAGATTGGCGCTACCGCATGCTCGTATCCTCATTCACCAACCGTTGGGCGGAGCGCAAGGTCAAGCTACAGACATCGAGATTCAGGCGCGCGAAATTCTTCGCATCAAACGCCAGCTCAATGAGCTTCTTGCCCATCACACCGGTCAGACAGTTAAACAAATTGAAAAGGATACAGACCGAGATAATATAATGACAGCGGAGGAAGCCAAGGAGTATGGTCTAGTAGATGAAGTGATTGCCAGGGTAGAACCTGCACTTTCAGCTGTCTAACCAGTAATTCTGGGCACCGCCTCGAAATTATAGAAAAACCTATAAAACAGACCGCCGGAAACACCTAATAGAAGGACAACAGATGCCAAAGCAGTCAGACAACCGTCTAAAGTGCTCATTCTGCGGAAAGAGTCAGGATCAGGTCAAAAAACTGATTGCTGGGCCGGGTGTGTATATATGCGACGAATGCGTCGACCTCTGCAACGAGATTCTCGATGAAGAGCTCTTCGACGGCGCGCCGCAACCTGCAGCGTCCGAGGCGGTGCTTCCAAACCTCGTAGACATACCGAAGCCGCAAGAGATAAAGAGCTTCCTCGACCAGCATATCGTCGGTCAGATGGTCGCCAAGAAGATTCTCTCGGTTGCCGTATACAACCACTACAAGCGGATTAGCCACAATTCGGAAATGTCCGAACAAGTGGAAATCCAAAAGTCCAATATCTTGCTGATTGGCCCGACCGGATGCGGAAAGACCTTATTGGCACAGACTTTGGCGAAATTGCTGGATGTTCCGTTTGCAGTTGCCGACGCGACTACATTGACCGAAGCCGGCTATGTAGGTGAAGACGTAGAGAATATCCTCTTGCGTCTCTATCAAGCTGCCGATTACGACATCAAGAAAGCCGAGCGCGGCATCATCTATATCGATGAAATCGACAAGATTTCCCGTAAGTCGGAAAACACTTCCATAACGCGTGATGTATCCGGCGAAGGTGTTCAGCAGGCGCTGTTGAAGATGATCGAAGGAACGGTCGCCAACGTGCCGCCTCAAGGTGGACGTAAGCACCCGCACCAGGAATTCATTCAAATCAATACAGCCAACATCCTATTTATCTGCGGTGGCGCATTCGTTGGTCTCGACAAGATTGTTGAAGCCAGAGTTTCCTCCAATCGCAATATCGGTTTCGGCTCAGATCGACCGCTCACAGCCTGGGAGCGCGAATTGAAAGCCAGCAAGATTCTCAAAGACACCGCACCGGACGACCTGCTCAAATTCGGCTTGATTCCTGAATTCGTTGGACGTATGCCGGTGATTGCAGTGCTCGAATCGCTTGATGAAGAAGCACTCGTCAAAATTCTTGTCGAACCGAAGAACGCTATTCTCAAGCAGTATCAGCAATTGCTGCATCTTGATGGCGTTGAACTGAAATTTGACCAGGAAGCCATTACTGCAGTTGCCGAAGAAGCCATCAAGCGCAAAACAGGTGCCAGAGCGCTTAGAGCGATTGTTGAAGAAATCATGCTCGACATCATGTATGAAGTGCCTTCGAGAAACGATATAAAGGCTGTTCACATTACAAAAGAACTGGTCGAAAAGCGCTCCACGGCGGAGCTTCTCCAGTTGCCAAATAAGACAAAGCCTAAGGGAGAGATTGCCTAGGGAAGAAATTTCTTTCGGCAAGCCGTACAATCTATAGTCCGTGTAGGCGCTTGAGGCAGTATGGCCGTTTTGAGCACAACTTCTTTTTCGCTGATTCCTTTGAGGGACGTAGTCGTTTTTCCTCAAATGGTTCAAGCACTTTTTGTCAGCCGTCCTAAGTCGATCGCAGCGCTGGAACAAGCATTGCTGCGTGATGACCGCCTGGTAGTTCTCGTCGCTCAGAAAGATCCTGAATGTGAGAATCCCAAGGAAGAAGACATCTATCAACTTGGCACACTGGCCGAAGTTATGCAGATGCTCAAGCTGCCGGATGGTACGGTCAAAGCGCTTGTCGAAGGTTCTTGCCGCGTCACGCTCGACAAAGTAATCGATGATCCGGAGCACTTCTCGGCTGTCGTTACGACACAGGATGAAGTGACTCAGGAAGACGAATCCACGAAGACTTTAGTTAGAGTCGCGGTGGAAAAGTTCGAGCAATACGTCAAAACAACTAAGAAAATCAACCCTGAAAGTTTGCTTGCAGTGTCAGGTATTGGCCAACCTGGACGATTGGCGGACATCATTGCCACTTACCTTGGGCTCGATCTCGCCGAGCGTCAAAAGTGTCTGGAAATTATTGATGCCACAGAGCGCCTGGAGTTTGTAAGCCAGCTTCTTTCTCGTGAGCTCGAGTTTGCTGAACTCGAGCAGCAGATTCATGACCGCGTGCGATTCAACCTGGAGAAAACGCAGCGCGAGTACTATCTGCGCGAAAAAATCAGAATTATTCAAGACGAATTGAATGCCGAAGGTGAACAGCAAGGTGAAATTGCTGAATACAAACAGAAAATTGCCAAAGCCAAAATCACCGGCGTTGCTTTGGAAAAAGCACAAAAAGAGCTTTCTCGTCTCGAGAAGATGATGCCTCAAAGCGCTGAGGCAGCGGTTATTCGAACATATCTCGATACGATCGTTTCTCTGCCCTGGTCGAAGCGTTCACGTGAAGTCATCGACCTCAAGAAAGCCGATGAGATACTTGAAGAAGACCATTATGGGCTCGATAAGGTCAAAGAGCGGATTATCGAATATCTGGCTGTGCGCAAGCTTTCGCGTCAGGCTCAGGGCACGATTCTCTGTCTGGTTGGGCCGCCCGGCGTTGGCAAAACCAGTTTGGTGAAGTCTATCGCCCGCAGCATGAACCGCAAGTTCGCGCGTATCTCTCTTGGTGGTGTGAACGACGAAGCCGAAATCCGCGGTCACCGACGTACTTATATCGGTGCCATGCCTGGTCGTATTATTCAAGCGATCAAGCAATCCGGAACGAAGAATCCAGTTATCCTGCTTGATGAAGTCGAGAAAATGACGCGCAGCTACATGGGCGATCCCACCGCTGCCATGCTGGAAGTTCTCGACCCGGACCAGAATACGGACTTTACCGATCACTACTTGGATGCTCCCTTCTCGCTGGCGGAAGTGATGTTCGTCGCCACCGCCAACACCCTTGAATATGTGCCACGACCGCTGCATGACCGTCTCGAAGTCATTCATATTTCCGGCTATACCGAAGAGGAAAAGGTTGCAATTGCAGAGCAACACGTTATTCCTAAGACGCTCGAAAAGCATGGATTGACTGTCAAACAGCTAAAATTCCAGGACGCTGCACTTAGAAAGATTATTCAGGAATATACTCGCGAAGCCGGTGTTCGTGCGCTTGAACGTTGTATCGCCACGATTGCCAGAAAAGTCGTAACTCAAATCGTGAAGAAGAGAGATGCGAGTGTGAAGGTGACACCAAATCTGGTGCCGACTTATCTTGGACCTCCGAAAGTTGTTCGTGAAGGTGAAGTGCGCGGTCCGCAAATCGGCATTGTAACTGGACTTGCTTGGACTGAAATTGGTGGAGAAACACTTTCGGTCGAAGTCAATATCATGCCTGGAAAAGGCAAATTGCAATTGACCGGACAGTTGGGCGATGTGATGAAAGAGTCTGCACACGCCGCTTTCAGCTATATTCGAAGCCATGCAGCCAAGCTGAATATAAATGCCAATTTCCACGATGAAATCGATATTCACGTGCACATTCCCGAAGGAGCGATCCCGAAAGACGGACCTTCAGCCGGTATTGCTCTGGCCACTGCACTGCTTTCTGCTGTTTCAAAACGCGCTGTGCGCTCCTCTATCGCCATGACCGGGGAAATCACCCTGAGAGGTCGTGTGTTGCCTATTGGCGGGCTAAAAGAAAAGGTTCTAGCGGCATTGCGCCAGGGCATCAAGACTGTTCTTTATCCCAAGGGCAACGAAAAGGACCTCAGCGAGATTCCTGATTACGTTCAAAAACGTATTGAACTCGTGCCTGTCGGGCATCTCGACGAAGTCTTCAAAATCGCTTTTACAGACAATTCTAAGAACCCACCGCAAGGCAAATCGCGCGGAGTTCAAAGGGTGGTTGCTAAGAGGGGCGCCAGGCGCAGCGCACAGTCAAAAAGAAAATAAGGACGTCTGCAGACCTGTCAGGGCGCCAAATACTGCTCCCCTATCATTAGGCCAAGTGGTTGAGAACACCCGGGTGATCCCGTAAATTGCCTTACCCGGTTAGAAAAAAATGGTCGGACCCCCGAGTCGGGGTTGCGATGCTTGTCAATTACCGCAAGAATACTAAATATGGCGGGTTACGCCGTTCTTAGTTGATATGATCACGGTGCTATTTGGGTACCTCAAGCCCCATGTTTCAGTTCCCATGCGGGACGACGTGGGTCGAGGGGATGTTCATCCTGCACGCGCACATAGGAGCTCTCCATGGTAATGACTGATACGACTAACAAAAATCTTTCCTACCTCGCTATGGATGACGAGTACGTCAATCCAGTATTAGCGCGTTCTGCCAGGATCGTTGCCCATAAGGCTAAGGGTTCTTACATCTACGATCGCAACGGCGATGCTTACCTGGACCTTTCTACGGGTATCGCTGTCAACAACGTTGGCCACTGCCATCCCAAAGTTGTCGAAGCAGTGAAGAAGCAGTGCGAAGAACTGATTCATACATCGGTTGTTGTGCACCACGAGCGCTACATCGAACTGGCCAAGAAAGTTGTTGAAATCACACCTAAAACTCTCAACTCCGCATTCTTCGCAAACTCCGGCGCTGAAGCTGTGGAAGGCGCAGTCAAGCTGGCTCGCTACGTGACCGGTCGTCCGGCTGTCATCAATTTCCGCGGTTCATTCCACGGACGCACTTTCATGACGATGGCGCTCACTACATCCAAACTCTATTACCGTGAGAATTACGAGCCGCTTCCGGGCGCTATTCACACCGCCCTCTTCCCTTATGAATATCGCTCGCACTACAAAGGCGATACCAAAAAGGTCATTCAAGAGTCTCTCGAATACATCGATATGCTCTTTCATCAATTCATTAACCCAGCGCAAGTTGCAGCGTTCATTATCGAACCGATCCTTGGAGAAGGCGGATATGTTCCCGCTCCGGAAGGCTTCATCAAAGAATTGCGCAAGATCGCCGATGAGCACGGCATCATGCTTATCATCGACGAAGTACAAACCGGTTTTGCCCGTACCGGCAAAATGTTCTGCATCGAGTATGAAGGCATTGAGCCGGACATTCTCGTAATGGCAAAAGGAATTGCAGGCGGTATGCCGCTTTCCGGCTTTGTCTCCAGAAGAGACATTACGAACAAATGGCCGGCAGGCCGCCACGGCACAACTTTCGGTGGCAATCCAGTTTCCTGCGCAGCAGCACTGGCAACAATCGATGTAATCCAGGAAGAGAAGCTTGCTGAACGCTCCGCCAAGATGGGTGCGGACATCATGAAGCGTCTGAAGAAGTTCCAAGAGAGCAGCAAGCACCTCGGCGATGTCCGCGGCAAGGGCTTGATGATCGGTCTGGAATTCAACGATGAGAAAGGTGCTCCCAGCAAGGAAATTGCTGATCAAGTCGCTGCAAAATGTCTGGAGCAGAAAATGATTGTGTTGACTTGCGGTCAGCAAGGTCAGGTTATTCGCTTGATCCCGCCGCTCAATATCTCTGATGCGGATGCGGAAAAAGCTTGCGACATCCTCGAAAAGGCAATGAAGCTCAAGTAAGAAAAGAATTCCGGAAGTCTAAAGTTTGCACGTTATTCAATAAAAACTGCAGGAGAAAGTCATGACCTCATCTACAAAGAGCCCAGAGAGCGCGCCTTCCAAAGCCGGCTCTCCGCGCACCTACCACAACTACATCGACGGCAAGTGGGTAAAAGCTGAAACAGGCGAAACCTTCGCGAGCTATAACCCGGCCAACTTGAATGAAGTAATCGGTCACTTTGCCTCATCGACTCCGAAAGATGTGAAAGCTGCTGTTGATGCCGCTCAAAACGCACTGTACATGTGGAGGCATACTCCCGCTCCGGCACGCGCCGACATCATTTTGAAGGCTGCTTACTTGCTGGAAAGCCGTAAGGAAGAAATCGCGACCACCATGGTTCGCGAAATGGGCAAAGTGCTCAAAGAAGCTCGTGGAGATGTTCAAGAAGCGATCGACATGGCCAAGTACATGGCTGGAGAAGGACGCCGCTTGATGGGTCAAACCGTTCCATCCGAAATGCCGAACAAATTCGCAATGGCAATCAGACAACCAATCGGCGTTGTCGGTTTGATCACTCCGTGGAATTTCCCGGTCGCAATTCCTTCCTGGAAGATGTTCCCAGCTCTCGTTGCCGGTAACACGGTTGTTTTCAAACCAGCAACCGATACGCCACTTTGCGCGTTGATGTTGGTTGAAGTTCTCATCGAAGCAGGACTCCCACCGGGCGTGCTCAACTTTGTCACCGGAATGGGCGCTAAAGTTGGTATGGCTCTCGTTGACGACCCGCGCGTCAAGGCAATCTCGCTCACCGGCTCAACTGAAGTTGGTCGTCGCGTAGCTGGACGTTGCGGCGAATTGATGAAGAAAGTCAGCTGCGAGTTGGGCGGCAAAAACGCTATTTGCGTAATGCCTGATGCCGATATCGAATTGGCTGTAGAAGGCGCTGTCTGGGGAGCATTCGGCACCGCTGGACAACGTTGCACAGCAGCCAGCCGCTTGATCGTTCACAGCGATGTCTACAAGAAATTCACCGATGCATTTGTTGCTCGCACCAAAGAACTCAAGCTCGGCTTCGGTCTCGATCAAGACGTGACCGTTGGACCGGTTGTGAACAAGAGCCAATTGGAAAGCATCAATGAATACGTTCAAATCGGGAAGAAAGAAGGCGCCAAGCTTCTTTGCGGTGGCAACATCGTAACTGAAGGCGAACTCAAGAATGGTTGCTTCCACGAGCCCACCGTATTTGGTGATGTAAAACCAACCATGCGCATAGCTCAAGAAGAAATCTTCGGACCAGTAACTGCAATCATCAAAGTAGACAGCTTCGAAGAAGCAATCGAAGTAGCTAACGGTACCGAATTCGGTCTCTCTCTCTCGATGTACACACGTGATGTTCACCAAGCCTTCAAAGCGATTGAAGAATTGGAGTCCGGCATTGTCTACATCAACGCTCCTACCATTGGCGCTGAAATTCAGTTGCCTTTCGGTGGAGTCAAGCAAACCGGCAATGGTCACCGCGAAGCAGGCACCACTGCCATCGAGCAATTCACTGAGTGGAAGGCTGTATACATCGACTACTCCGGTCAACTGCAAAAAGCTCAGATCGACAATCATCCGACCAAGAAAAAGTAGATAGAAGTGAAACTCTCGCCTGGGATGTCTCGGGCGAGAGTTTCTAAAACTAGATTTGAAACAGAATCTGCCCAGCCCAAGCGGCTTTCAATTACACAGCAAAACTAAATAGAAACGCGGAGAATAGGATATGGATTTCGACTTTACACCAGAGCAAATCGCTTATCGCAAGCACATGCGCGAATTCATGGAGCGCGAAGTTGCACCGGTTGCTCAGATGAACGATCGCGAATGCAAATTCGACAT
>DTSE01000232.1 GCA_012965515.1 Candidatus Melainabacteria bacterium
GAGTTGAGGACTCGGGTTTTTCGTATCTTTCAAACTGGGGACATCTATGACGCCCTATGCCCTGCCGGTTGGTAAGGGGGGCGTAAACCGGGCGATGCATGGCATCGCCCCTACAAAACGGGCGCATGCAATGCGCCCCTACGCTGTTTCGCTGCAGATAGCGAGCATCGAGTTTGTCTCTAATAGTAAGGTGACACCACATACGGTTTCGGGTCCCAAGCACCCCTCTCAAAACCGTCACCATTTGCGGTGTCACTTGTTTTTGCCTTCCCAATGACTAAATCATAGCGAGTGTCCTCCATCAGAGAACTGTTGAATTGCACAGTCGTTTGTTAGATTGCTGAATCGCAAGCCGAGCGATGCATGGCATCGCCCCAACAAAAACGGGCGCATGCAATGCGCCCCCACATTCGGGCGCCCCTAAGTTGATTCGGCTTGCGCGGCTACTTGGTTGCGGCCTGCTTCTTTGGCCTGTTGCAGTGCGAGTTTTGCGTCGCGAAGGATGGTCTCGGGGTTGAGGTCTTCCATGTTGAAATTGGAGCAGCCAACGCTGACCGTTACTTTCGGCCCACGGCTTCCCTGACCTTTTACGAAGCTGATGCGCTCTACTTCCGAGCGAACTTTCTCGCCAAGAATTTTTGCACCGGCGATATCTGTGTTTGGCAGCACCACTGCAAATTCGTCACCGCCGTAGCGAGCGATGAGGTCGCTGGAACGTGTGATGTTAAGCAAGCGGTTTGCGATGGTGGTGAGTACGACGTCGCCGATTTCGAAGCCGAATTCGTCGTTTATCTTGGCGAAATTGTCGATGTCTATAATTGCCATGCCGACGGCAAGACGCTGTCTGAATGAGAAAAGCAGTTGCTGTTGCAGGAAGCCGACCAGGAACTCCAGATTGTAGAGTCCGGTGAGCGGATCGATTGCAGCGCGGAATGCTTCGCGTTCGTGGAGAACTTCGATCTCGTGTTTTGCCATGAGTAACTGAACGACCGGCGCCATCTGCAACTGCAGCTGACCCATGAATGCCTTAGCGGTCGCGTTGAATGTGTTTTTCTCAGTGGATGCGAAAACCAAAGCAGCCTTGCCGCTCTTCTCTTGAATAACGGGAAGAATTTCAAATTCCTCGAAATTTTTGCCGCCCTCTGCTTTTGGCAATTCACCACGGACGTCGAGATTGAGGTCTCCGACCACATCGAGTTCTTTAGTCACTTTCTCGACGAGTTTATCGAAGGCGTCTTGGCTGATGCCTTGCTCGAGGTGGAATGCTGCCCACGGTCCATCAGCGCTTGCAACAACGAGACCTAACAGATCGGGAGCGAAGAGTTGGCTGATCAAACTGAAGTATGCGTCTACGAATTTCTTGCGGGGGTCAATCACTTCCGCCAGCGTGCGAATTACACGCGTGACCATTCGTTCGATGAGTAGGTCGTCTAGCAGACCGCCGTAGCTGTTGATGAGATTTGCGCTAGAGAAAGAACGCGAGGGCACGAGAAGGTTTTTCACCATTCCCGGTTGCCAGCCGGAATCTTGCGCTTTGCTGACAAGGTTCTTGATTTGTGTGCAGACTGATTTCAAGTCCTTTTCCAGATTTTCCGGCTCGATGACCGCATCGGGCAGTGCCGCAACTTTCCAGAAAGCATCTGCATCGCTTGGCTCTCCCTTGGCAAGGAGCATGACAGGCAGGCGTCTGGTTCTGTCGTTGGACTTAATGAGGCAGGCAAGCTGGTAACCGCTTAAATCTGACAGATTGGTCGATGCTACGACAATGTCAGCGCCATGGGAGCCAAGCTCGTCAAGAGCGTCGAAGCCTCCGACGCACGCCGTCACATCAAAACCTTCCTTCTTCAGCTGCGCGCGAAATTCGGTGGAGGGGTTTTTCTCATCTTCTACAAGGACAACCTTAGCTATCGCCATTTTTGACTTCCTATTGGCTAGTTACCGAGTCATCGGTGAATTCTACCGGGTTTCGATCTAGATGGTAATTCTCACACAGTCATTATCTTATGCCTGCGTAAAGGTCGCCATAGTGCTATGATCTTCGCTTGGGCAACCGATTGAAGCTGGGCTGGGACCGGCTTTACCAGCTCTATCAGGTGCCAATCATAGAGTGGATTACCTTGGCGGCGCTGTCCGCCACTTTTGGTGAGTGTGAATGTTGACTGCAACAGCTTCAAAAGAACTGCCCCTGAGCTTCAGATTGACTGAAGACCAATTGTTAATTCAAGAAACGATTGCCGAAATTGCGCAAAAGGAGTTCGCTCCCAGAGCCGCAGAGATTGACCAAAAACACAGATTTCCAAGAGAGAACTGGGAGTTGTTGGCGGCGTCTGAGTTTTGCGGACTGCCTTTTCCGGAAGAGTATGGCGGAGCCGGCTTGGACCATGTTTCCTATTCAATTGTTGTTGAAGAGTTGGCGAAACACTGCGCCACGACTTCAGTAATGTACTCTGCGCACGTTTCGCTTTGTGCTTCCCCAATCTATCTAATGGGCAACGAGGAGCAGCGTAAGCGCTTCTTGCCCCCTATGTGCAAAGGCGAAAAAATGGGAGCATTTGCATTGTCTGAGCCCGGAACCGGCTCGGATTCGGCTGCCGCGACTTGCATGGCCGAACTGAAAGGCGACCATTTTATTTTGAACGGGTCCAAGAACTGGATTACAAACGGCATTGAAGCCGACTATTACCTGGTAATCGCTCAAACGGACCGCGCACTGCGGCATAAAGGGCTCGTCGCCTTAATTGTCGAAAAAGACTCTCCCGGCTTTACATTTGGAAAGCTTGAGGACAAACTCGGCATTAAGGGCTCTTCGACCTGTCAGATCATGTTCGAAAACACACCAGTGCCGGTTGAAAACATGCTGGGCAAGGTGGGAGAAGGCTTCAAAGTCGCCATGATGACGCTTGATGGTGGCAGAATTGGCATCGCCTCGCAGGCGGTCGGTATCGCTCAAGGCGCTTGGGATCACGCTTATCGCTATGCCAAGGAGCGTGAGGCATTCGGCAAGACGATCAACAATCTGCAAGCAATACGCTTTATGTTCTCTGAGATGCAGACTGAGATAGATGCGGCGCGTCTACTCACTTATCATGCTTCACTGGCGCAGGATCGCGGTGAAAAATTCACTCGTGCAGCCGCTCATGCCAAGCTCTATGCTTCGGAAGTGGCGATGCGTTCGACGGTCAAATGCGTGCAGATTTTCGGCGGATATGGGTATGTTACTGATTACCCTGTCGAACGTTATATGCGCGATGCGAAGATCACGGAAATCTACGAGGGCACCTCAGAGATCCAACGTCTGGTGATAGCGAACTCGCTCTTGAAAGACCAATAGA
>DTSE01000233.1 GCA_012965515.1 Candidatus Melainabacteria bacterium
AATTTGAATCTTGAACCAATATTTCCAGAATTCCCCAATGGCGTTTTACGCAATTCGTCTGGAATTTCAGAGGGTTGTACGAAATCGTCATTTGTGGGAATAGTCCAGAAATTTGAAGTTTCAATCTTCGCGATCAATTCCTTTGTGAGCTTCGGAAAATAGCGGTACGAAAAGCTGCGCAGTTGTTTCCCTTTTGGAGCGCCGTAAGTGTCTGCGCCATCAAGTTCAACTGCATGCAAAATTGCTCCACCGTTTCCGTGGTTCAAGATTTTAATTGAAACGGAGATTGGGTGGTGAAATGAGCGCAGCCACAGAAACCTGAAGACAGTATCTTCCTTAGAAAGTGATCGGAATGACTTTTCTCCCATGGCGGAAAGATGAGAGTGGTACCACTGCTTCAAGGAATTATTCAACTGTGCTTCCTTAGGAAAGAATGCTGCCGCAGCTGGATCTATTGGCCGCTCAATATTTTTGTAGGGATGAGATTGCATCCACTTAAGTTGCTTGGGTGGAATACCAAGGTGACTACCATTGTGTGGACTCTCGCTCCGCGCGGAGTCCCCGATTATGTCTGGCGGTAGAATGTATGGCTTTCTGGCGGCCAAGCATGGAGTGCAAACCGACACTAGAATTAGAAAAAGCGAAATGGCTTTGACTATTTTGGAGTTTTTCATTGTGTCGGTCTGACTGTCGCTGCACCTTTCAGTTTTCCATCGTACAAAGAAAACAGGGCTCTGAAAATCGTGTAATCACTAGGTTTTTCAGAGCTTGGACGTATATGGAGGCGATTTTGAGACAGGATAATAATCTAAGAGGCATTCAATTCTTCTCTTGGCGGAAATGCACCCGAAATATGCATTCATAAGTAATGATCAACGATAGTCCATGCAAATCAATGCACCTGCTTCAACGAAGCAATGGCGCCTGACTAAAGGTGCAACCACCGGCGATGCTTGCGAAAGTCTCAACGCGGAGGCAGAGAAGTGCTTTTGAGGCATAAAAGAGATTGCCCCCGCACATCTGCCGTTCTGCCAGAAAACCTTCGAACAGGGTGCCGGCGTAAAGACTTCCGAAGGGACCCGTTAGGGCTTTGTCTTTGCGCCGGGTGTTCGATGGTAGGCTTTTGCCTGGCAGATTGGAAGGGGGCTACCTACAGTACAATGGAATTGAGCCCGAAGTTCCGCTCAGCACAAACGCGCGGCGGTGAATGATTTTGATGGTGGAGATAACGTGTACTACAAGATAAAGAGCAGTGATAAATATTGCCAGCAGGAGCTGGTTAATGAGTTGCTGGATCTCTGCGAGTTTTTGCCCGGCTTGAAGGGACGCTCTCTCGTAACCGGTACTTGCCAGTTGTACTTCACACTTTTACATGTCGTTGATCGCGAAGATGAACTACTGGCTGACAATAAACTCTTGGGTTTTGAATCAGAGTGCCACAGTTTGCCAATATTTAGCGACTTTCGGAATCTTTGCAGCGAAGAATATCTGGCTCGTAGTGAAGAAGCAATCCAACAAATGGCAGAGTGGGCTGAGGAGATCGTAAAGGAGAAGTGTCCCGTAGTACTTTCTCGCATTGAGCGAAAGGATCTGGATATCCTTGAGTGCGAGATTGCTGATGAATTCCAATTTGGGCCTTGAGCCTGAGTGAATCATAATCAGGTCTATCAGACATGACCATGTTTACTCCGCTTAAATCGGATAACCGTTAAATGTTTGTGTTTCAGAATTGCCGATAAGGATTGAATCAAAGCAAGTGTTTAAATTTCTCGAACGTCGTTCGAAAGAAAAAATCAACTTGAAAGAGGGTAACAGCGAGCACGATGCAGCTTGCGAAGAGCATCATTTGGTGCCGTCGGTTGAGAAAGCCGACTCCAATGTTCCCGAGGAGAAGCTGCAGGCTGATGCGAGTGAGTTTCTCATCTATGAAGCCAAGCTCCACTGGAGTATTTATGTGGTAGCGATTACTTGCTTCTGTTACTTTCTCCTAATCAGTTTGGCGGCGATTGCTAACGCGCAAGGTACCAACGGCAGAGAAGGAATTCGTTTTGCTTGGGTACTCATGAACTTGCCCGTGATTGCTTTGATAGGTGCAGCGCTGCGGCAATACACTTCGCATGTCTATATAACTAACAAGCGCCTTGTCAGAAGAACTGGATTGTTGTCGCGTCAATCAAACGAGATTTTGCTTCCGAAAATTGAAACTGTTTCAGTAACTCAAGGTGCTCTTGAAAGATTGCTTGATTGTGGAGACATTCAGCTTACCGGAACGGGGAGCGCCCGAAAACCAATTCGAGAAATTGCTGCGCCCACAGTGTTTAGAGATTATTTGACAAAAGCAATCGCGCAGGAGGATCTGACACCGTCTCCCGTGAGCAATGCCGAGGTCAAGAAAAGAGAAGCCGCTACGGTAATAGCCGTTACCGCAATTTTCTGGTTTGTGATGACCATATATTTGGTTATTAGTACGTCACCAATTCTCAACTCAGCTCCAACTTCTATAGCAACAGCTTCAGTGTCGAATGTAGGCAGCACCTCTCCAATTCCAAAGGAATCAAAATCTGCTGCCGCAGAGTTTACTGGACAATACATCCGCAAAGGGATGATAGACGGCACTGAGCTTGTTGGCGCGGCAGGCTTGCGTTTAGTGAAGCGCAAAGAAGAATACACCTTCAATCTCTACAGTAGGAATGGTGGATTTTCGAGCGCTGCGAGAGGAACTCTGAAATTCAATGGAGCGCAATCTATGTTCAAATCCGAAGAAGGAAATGGCACGATTGCTTTTTCTCTCTATGAAGGTGCTGGAGGCAAAGTCATAGACGTCACTGCTGACCCAGATGAAGCTTTCGGTAGTTCCAATTCAAGTCTAAGCGGTCTATACATTCTGGATGAACAAGCGTCGAGTTCGACTTCTACTCCGTAATTTCAAGTTTAAGGTATCGAGACTAGAGGATTGCCGAGGCAGTTTGAAAACTCCAAAACCGCCCAACCAGACTTCAGGTGGAGTATTGTGATTGTTGCGTCAAAGAAAGATGTTAGCCGGGCCAGTAGTCTGCATTCCGAGGCAATGGGATTTACATCGGGAATCATCGGCAGTGTTTGAGTTTCTTCTGGAGTTTTGACGGCGTCCGGTGGGAGACTGGAAGACGGTGATCCACGGGAGTACTTGCAGACCGTAAAGACAGGCGGCAAGACTGGAAAAGTGATAAAGCAGCTGCTGGGTGATTCCTGAAGGGTTGGATGCCTGAAACTGCCTGCTAGCCTGGGTTTTCAGCTTCCGGTTTAGTTCGGAGCTGATACAATCAACTTCCCTTCGGGATTGTCGTGACAAGCGTTGATTGTATCAGCTCCGAATTGCCCAAGTCAAGGAAATCAGCTCCCAGTGAGGATCTTGTAATCAGATTGGGTCTTTTGTGCTACTAATTCAAGGACATTGGTTCTAGTATCCTTGAAAACGTATCAATTTAATGTTATTATTTCAAGGAGATTGGCTCTAATGTCCTTGAAAACGTAACATGCCTAAACCGAAAACTGAACTGGAAAAGGTCTATCAACAAGTCGTTGAACAAGGACTACTGCGCACTAGAGACATATCAACTCCGTCTGCGCGCGTGCATCTACAGAGACTGTGCGCTCAGGGCAAGATACAACGCGTCGCCCGAGGTGTTTATGCACCGAAAAATACTAAGCAGTCAGAGTCGTCCGCTCTATCAATAATTAGCCTGAAGATTCCAAAAGGGGTGCTCTGTTTAATTTCAGCTCTACATTTCTATGACATGACCACCCAGGTTCCATGGGAAGTATGGGTGGCAATACCAGAGAATGCAGTAACTCCAAGGATTTCAGAATTCCATCTAAAGTATGTGTGGTATTCAGAGAAGATGCTTTCAGCGGGCGTCGAATCTGTCACCATAGACGGTGTTCAAGTAAAAATATTCAATCCAGCAAAAACTATTGCTGACTGCTTCAAGTACCGCAACAAGATAGGCCTGGATGTCTGCCTTGAAGCACTCAATGAAGGTTGGAAGAGACGGCTTTTTACGATGGACGAACTTTGGAGTTATGCAAAGGTATGTCGTGTGAGCACAAAAATTAGGCCTTATCTGGAGGCACTGCTTTGAAGAATTATCCTGCTTCAGTCCGCGCGAAATTACTTGACCTCTCCAAAGAAAAGAAAGTCGACCATACTGGACTCCTGATTAGGTATGCAACCGATAGGCTGCTTTATCGCATATCGAAGTCTGAGTTTCATTCCAAGTTTGTTCTAAAAGGTTCTCTCCTATTCTCTGTTTGGAATGACGAACTTCACAGACCAACTAAAGATGCTGATTTACTTGGTTTTGGCAGCAATGATGCTCAAGATATTTTTGACGTTTTCAAAGACGTTTGCGAGATGGAAATGCCCGAAGACGGGTTGAACTTTGATTTGAGTACGCTCAAAATTGAAGAAATTCGAGAAGATGAAGAATACGATGGGAAGCGTGTCAAGGTCGTTTCGATACTTGATGGTGCAAAAATCCCAATACAGATTGATATCGGATATGGTGATGTTGTTACACCCGAAGCCTCTGAAGTGCAATTACCTACGCTAATTGACCTTCCACCCACAAAATTGCAGGCATATCCAAAAGAAACAGTTGTTGCAGAAAAGACAGAAGCCTTAGTCAAACTCGGTATTGCAAACAGTCGAATGAAAGACTTTTACGATTTGAGATGGCTTGCTGATCATTACGAGTTTGATGGGCAGTTGTTGTCCAAAGCCATTGCGTCAACTTTTGAACGACGGAAAACAACCTTGCCGGAGGATACTCCAGTGGGACTTTCAGAAGAATTTTTCAAGGACAAAGGCAAGCAAACTCAGTGGAGCGCTTTTTCGAAAAAACTATTTTCGACACCATCAGAATCTTTCGAAGAGATCGGCTTGCGCCTAAGAATGTTTATTCTGCCTCCGCTTTTGAAGCGCGAGCTTAAGCAGAAGTGGAATCCTAAAACAGAATGGATGTAGCAATAGAAATCAAGATCACAGTATTTTTGCGTGATCAAAATTCCCCTACATTGACGCCCTTTGTAGGGGGAGTGTAGGGGGAAGATTTTTTTGAGGACTGAAAAGTATTGGGCGGTAAGAGACTCGAACTCCTAACCCCCTCGGTGTAAACGAGGTGCTCCACCATTGAGCTAACCGCCCTTGGTCACGTAGTTTATCACGACCTCTTTATCAAGAGAGCCTGTGGGCGCCAGGTTGTTTCAACGGATGAAGAAAACTTGCCAATTTCGCCCATTTTTCGGGCTCAGTCTGGGTTTACAGTAATTTGAATTGTTCCAGGGTTTTTCCTGTTTACAACCTTCTGGCGGATCCTGACAATGGGGTTTCTGATTTTGCCGGTCGTTAAAGCATGAATAAATCCACTCTGTCGGTTGGGCTGTCGGTTGTGTATTTCATTATGGCAACGGTCGCCGTCGTGAACTTCCAGCCTGCTCACTGGCTCGTCGGCATCTTTTCGCCCATTCTTGTGGCTGCTTGCTATTGCGTCACGATGTTCGGGATTGCTGCGCTGATTCATCCTGAGTCGAAGACTGTTAGCGGAACCACTTGCCTGAGCCCTGGCGCTGCGAAGTGGGTTCGCTTTGTTGGATTTTTACTAACACTTCCTTTGATTCTCTATTTATTGTGCGGTGAGATTCTTGTGCGTCCGTTTGGTTCGCCCTCGGTATGGAGGTCGTGTGTCGAAACATTTGCAGGGCTCAAAGGAAATCTAGAAGTGCCAGCTCGCAAGGAAAGTTACTTGCATCGTGTTGCTCATTTCGCTGCGGAAAGTGGTTTGAAAGCAGAGAAGGAAGGCAACTTGAAAGAGGCTTACGAACACTATTCGAACTACAACAAGTTCCACAAGTTCTGATGGGAATGAAGCAGACGAGTGCCTGCTTGGGTAAGACCTGCTGTCGAACTGAAAGTGCTGCTCATCTGATTGCTTGATATTTTGATCAACCGCTATTGGTGGATGATGATTGATATAAACTCAATTGCTAAACGCGCGAAGATTCAACGCCGGATTATTTGGTTTGCAAGCACGGAATTTCTGCTTGCGACGATGGCTTTGTTCCTGATTCATCCGGTCAATGAATTGCATGATGGATTGCGCATTCTTGCAATGTTCATCTTCGGATTTACTGCGGCGTTTGGTTATCGATTGCTGTTAACCAGAGGCGCAATCGCTGATGATTCGAACGTGCCTCTTTTGCAATCGCCGACGCGCGAACTTGTGCGAATTGGTGTTTCACTGATAACACTACCTGCAATCTTGTATGTTGGTTGGGGAGAATTTCTAGTCGCGATCGATTCGCAATTTTGCAAATCGTATGTGAACAAGGTCCTCGAATATTCGACGTACAAACGTCAGTTTGAAGGCGATAAGATTGCAGATGAATTCGTTTATCGCGCAGCTTTGGCGCAAGGAAAGCGTGCTGAACATCTAGAGTTGTCGCACCAATCTTCGATTCCGCATTATCAAATCTACGTCGATTTGATGAAGGCGTATACCAAGAATCCAAATTTTGGATTGGGTGTGATGGCTCGTGTTTACGACAAAATCGGGGATACTCAGAAGGCCGAAAGTCTTTACTTTGAGAACCACTACCGGTATCACATCTCGACGCCACAGACACCCGCAGATTTTGCTCTTCTCGAGGCGAGATTGCTGGATGTGTTGAGATACATTCCAGAGAAAGAGGCGATGGCGAAGATATGGTGGATGCCGAAAGTCATTGCAGATAAAGATGCGTCTGCGTTGAAACTCGGTCAGAGTTGGTTGGCTTTCGACTTTCGCTCGAATATCTACGATTTGAGAGGAGTCGAACGTCCGATTGGTTTTGAGGAAAAGCGCGACTTTCCAATTATGTGTAAAGACGATGTGGAATGGTTGCTTGCCACCATCGGAAAAGAACGCGTTCAAAAGGAACTTCCGATGTTGGTATCACTATGTCCGGACTGGAAAACATCGGATTACATTTTTGAATACGGAGTGATTCCACCGATTGCATTTGATGCGCAGCAGATTCCTGATGTATTTATGAATAAGAGTAAGGAGAATAAGGCACCACTTTCGTGGCGGGTCCCACAATCGTTGGCAGCGAGTTTGCCACACGAAGAAGTGATCATGCCGAGCAGTTTGTGCAAGAAGCTTTTCGTACTTGCTGGAGAACCCGATGGATTCCAGCAAAGAATCGACGAAGGTCACATTTACTTCTTGGACCGTCCAATCAGCTATGAAGAAGCGAAACTATCAGAGCGCGCTTTTTATAAGAAGATCATTCGTCCGAAGTTGCAATAGAGTGTCCGCTTGCGTAGTGGACATCTTCGATTTCCGAAGTAATCACAATCAACATTCATATTAATAGGTACGTTGTAGCCATTCGCTGTTGTCAAGCGGCGGTTTAATGCACCTTCGGATAAAAACACTTGGTTTCCGGGCACATTAGTAGGGCGGGACCTTATGTCCGGTTTCTAAAAACCCATCGTCATCGTGCTCGACGCGCGGGGATATGGTATCGGCTCACGCACATCTAGGGGGGCTTCTAGTTCTCTAGAAGCAAAGGTAAACAACATGAGTAACGAGACTTTTGACTACGACGATTTCGAATTGAGCACGAACGGCGAAGCGAGTTCTGGAGGCACAGCCACTATGACAGCCGATCCCGATCAAGACCTTGATTTGGAAACTAGCTCCGATGAAGTCGGAACCGCACTTTCCATGCTGATCAGAGAATCTACGGAAGCCGCTCAACAGGCTCAAGCGCAGGCCGAAGCGCAGGCACAAGCTCAAGGTGCAGTGGACTACGAAGAATCAGTAGACGCAAATTATGATGAGCCGGAATTCGATACTCTCGGCACCGAAGCAATAAATTACGGTACATCTTCAGCAGAAGAAATGGACCATAACGTCGAAGTTACGTCTGGATACCCGCCTGCAGAAGGCATGTACAAGTCCAACAATATTGCAGCGCTTATGACACCAGAACCGGTTGCACAAGCTCCTGCATCTCCCCAAACAGCTCCCGCACCGGTTCTTGCTCCACAGGCAAGTGCACCGGCTCTGGCGCCTGTTCCGACCCCAGCACCCACACCCACAGTTCAACCCACTCCCTCTCCCGTTCTTGCACAAGCAGCTCCCGCTCCCACTCTTGCACCAACCCCGGCTCCGGCTCCAGCGCCAGCTCCGGCTCCAACACCGGCTCCAACCCCGGCTCCGACTCTAACACCGGCTCCAGCTCCAGCTCCAACTCCAGCCTTAGCGTCCGCACCCACAGCAGCTCCGGCACCATCAGCTACTGCCGCAGCACCTACACCTATGGTCACCCCAGCTCCCACCCCTACACCGGCCAGGAATATGCAAACACTAGAACACATGCAATCAACTGCCCAAGCTAATCATCTCTATAAGGCGAGTGAATTCATTCGCAATTGGGTGTTAGCAAACCCTGATGATGACCAGGTATTGCAAGCCGGCTTCAATTGGGTTCAGAAGCATGAAGGGTCGGAACATATCGGCTCAGCCATCAAGGGATTGCTCGAAGTCGGATATAACCAACCAGTCTTCACGCTCATTACTGTGCGTTGGCTGACTGACTACTCTGAACATAATCTCGCTCCTCAAATTGTGCAGTTGTTGAGCCTCTAAGCTCACTTCTTAAGAACTTAAGCGACGACGTCCCTTTACCTTGACGTCGTCGCTTTTGCATGGCAAGATTTTAGTAGTGAAAACGGTTTTCATTTGCTGCGTAGCGGTGAAAACTGAAAAACATTGCCTGGTTTGGGTTTTGCGCTCTCTGGCTTGCGACGCGCCGCCCATCCTTTCCTAGAAGTTAAAGCGATATCGCTTTAACTTCCAGCCAAGGTCTAGTCCAATCGAGGAGAGTTGAAAGATGTCGATTCGATATATAAAAGCTATGTCTTTGCTATCGATTGCGTATCTATTTGTGTTCTTTTCTTTCTCTTCGGTTCGCCCAGTATTGGCTTCGCAGGTATTTAAAATCGGCACGTCTGAAGTTGCGAAATATGCAGACGCGCTTGCTGTCGAGTGTCCGCAGCCAGAAATCCCCGCCAGTCTTCATGAGGAGTGCTATAAGTCCTTCTGCCTGGCTCGTTTTTGCATCAATCATGAAGGCAAACATGAAGTCACAATCGTCTCATCGTCGGGCTCTGACGAGGTTGACGAAATCGCGCTCTCAACTTTGCGCCGCTGGAAGTTCAAGCCTGCTATGCTAAATGGCAAGCCAGTTCAGTCGGTGAGGAAAATCAAAGTCGAGTTCGAGGTTGAATGAGCGTTCAAGGTTCGCACGGGCACAGTCACGGTAAGGGTCCGCAAAGTTTAAGGCTGACAAAGGGAGCGAAGAAAGTTCTCGAAGTGCTGGAGCGCACTGACGAGTTAAGTAGCGCCCAGGATATTCACTCTGCATTGCGCAATGAGGAAGACAGTCCGCCTGGTCTGACGACGGTATACAGATCTCTTGAATCACTTGTACAGCTAGGACTGGTGCAGTCTGTAGATTTTGGCGACGGCGAGCGGCGCTATGAGATGGTGAAGCCGGGAGAGCATCATCATCACTTGGTTTGCGAAAAGTGCCGCAACAGTGTGCACCTTGATCAGTGTCTGGTGCAGCAGCTTGAAGAATCGATTCAAGCGAAATACAAATTCGAAGTCCGTGGGCATATCCTGGAAATTTTCGGACTTTGCGAACAGTGCCAGCAGGCGATGGCGACTGCCGGTAAGAAGTAAGGTTATTTGCTCCGGGTAAATCTAAAGCCGTCCTCTGTTTGGGCTGGCAGCTTTCTTATGCTTGTCTAATGAAAAATGAAAACGATTTCCATTTACAAACTTGACTGGGTAGCGTTCAATGTATGTGTGGAAGAGAAGACGGATTAATCCTCGGCTCTTCGCTTTGCGCCGCCACGGGCGGCACAGATATTGTTCGAACCCCCGGTGCCCCATAGAAAGGATGCAGGACTATGTCTGCATTTCTTGTTTTTGCGCGTTTCAATTTTGTACTTGCAGCTGCGCTCATAACAATCAATTCCCAGGCTTTAGCGCAGAACTCTGCGCAGTCTTCGCCTGAGGTTTCCCTGCCTCAATCCGAGAAACCCGCTGCGACCTCGCCTCTTGCTCCGCCGTTACCGCCGGCTTCCGCATCGCCGACGTCCATGCCGACTGTGTCCGCGCCAGCAAAAAGCTCTCCCGGCGCAATCTCCGCCGACGTCAATGTCGAACCGCCAGCCAAAGGTAAAAGCACTATATATGGTGTCGTGAAAGATGATGCGACGCGCAAGCCACTGTCAAAGGCGCGCATTGTTTTGTCAGGCAGAGATGAAGAGCACAAGCGTCATCATGTAGAAACAGGACCGGACGGCTCCTATTCATTTAAAGATATAGATCCCGGCAACTGGACACTCACTTTTTCGCACAACGAAATGTTGTCGCACACTGAGGAAGTGACTATTGCTGCCGATCAAAGTAAAGGCGTCAATGTTGTTCTGGAAGATTTAGAGCCAGTTGACGTTATGCGAGTGACTGGCAAACGCACTCTCATTCACCCCGAGAAAATCGGCAGCACAACGAACATTCCAAGGCGTATTCTGGAAGAGTATCGCTCCGGAAATGATTTGCGTCAGCTAGTCGAGAGCACTCCAGGTGTCATTACAGACACTTACGGCAACATCATTACACGTGGCGAACACAATTCCATCAACTATGAATTGGACGGCGTGGTTCTTCCTGAAGCTGCTGGAGTTCTTCAACAATCGCAACCGGCAACGCCGCGTTCTCTTCAGTCTATGCAAGTGGACATCGGCGGATACGAAGCTCATGACGGCGGCGGACCGCTCGGTGCGATCGTGCGTATGAAGTCGAGAAACATCGAGGCAAAACCCAAGTTAACGGTTGGCGGTCAAATCGGTGGACCGATGGCCGGCAACATTTACTACGACACAACAGGTGCATTCAGTGCCAATCCTCAGAGCAAGCTGCACCGCTTGCGCTGGGAATCGTCAGGTCAATTCATCGGCACTTCCTATCGTTTAGTTCCATATACAAAGCAATATTCCTTCAACCAGGGAATGGACATCAACACTCTTTCAAAGCTTGAGTACAAGCCAAACGAGCGTGATACGTTCCGTCTGACTGCCGGCATCAATCAAAGCTTTATGCGTGTTCCGCTGCCTCAAACCTCCGCCGCTTTAGGCGTGAAACAAAAGCAGACCGACATGCAGAATTTCATCATTGCCGCGTGGCGCCGCACTGGTCGTCGTTTTTACGATGAGGCCAATATCGCGTTTACAAACGCATTCTATCGCGAGACTTTTGCTAGTCGCGGATTGGTCTTTGATCCGCTGCCTGTGGTCAACGGTGAAGAGCCCGCGATAAACAGTGTTCAACCAACCGCCAAGCGCTTCAACTATGTTTTTTCTGCGCAAGGAAATCTCAAAAAGCTGGTCAAAACACACAATCTTGAGACTGGTTTTTACTCCGAAATCCGCCCCGTCCAAACCTCATACGGGGCCATCTACAGAAACGCGAATCTCCTTGCGACGGCGGAATCCGGAGGCTCTTTACCATATGGAGCAATCATCAATCCATTTACATTCGAGGTCGGTGGTCCTAATATCACAGGTGGTATCACCAAATTCAATGGTTTCCGCTATCTGCAAAGCGGCTGGGCTCAGGACACATGGAAGCCGAAAGAAGGCTTCCTTAAGCGTTTGACGGTAAATGCCGGCGTGCGTGCGGACGTCTATCACG
>DTSE01000234.1 GCA_012965515.1 Candidatus Melainabacteria bacterium
CCCACTTAAGACCGTCGGAACTGAGACTATTAAACGCACCGCGCAAGTTACAAAGACGCGATAAAAAAGCTTTTGTGCTTACGGGATTTATAGTATAAAATCTGCTTTATAAATCGTATTTAAGAATTGCAGTCAATTCCGATACGCGTTGCGAGTGTGGTTCTTCCGTAAGGAGACAATCAATGTCGACCAGTGGTTTGTTTGGTAAGAGCATGAATGCTTACCTGTTACTAGGGGCGGTGGCTTTGGTCAATTTCGCCGCTTTACCGCAAGGCGCTGCAGCAGAACCTTTCAAATTGGGCGCCGAACAGAAGCAATTCAACGAAGATAGTAGTTATCCTGCTTATCCGCAGTATCCGACGCCTCAGGCGATGCCGGCTCCCCGCCCGCCGATGCGCGGCAATGTTCAGCAGGATGCTCCTCGTCGCCCTATGAATGCAGGAGTTCAGCAGGATGCTCCTCCGCGCCGCCCGCCAATCAATGCAGGAATTCAACAGAGGGTGGTTCTGCCCGCCAGCTTCCTGGGATCGTGGAATGTTTCCGGGCAGCGGACCAAGGTCGAGGCTTTGCCCGAGTTTCAGGCTGGCGCTGAAGCAGTTTTTGCGCCCAATACCAATAATGTCTGGAATATTGGTGGCGATCCTAATTCCGGATACAGCATGAGCAACGATCAGGGAGTATCGACTCAATTGGTTGTTGATAAGGTTGAAGGCAATACTGCCTTCATTCGATATCAACATCCTATTAAGAACACCGTCGCCGGAGAAGCAATCGTGATGAGCCTTGTGCCTGGTGGTGCTCAATTTAATGGTTTGGAGCGTGTCAGTATCACAAAACAAGGCCAGGTGCGCGCTAAAGTTACCTATCAATTGGTCGGACGCAGGGGCAGATGATATCCTGACCCAGACCAAGGAATCAGTAAGTCTGGGAAAGGTTGCAATCATGTGGAATCCCCGTCAAATTACAACTCTAGCGCTATGCCTAATTACTGCGGTAGGGGCTTATACTCTGCCGTGTTCCGGGCAAGAGGTCGAGTTGAAGCCGCCCATCGAGAAGGACACGGCCAGTAATTCGGCAGTTCAGTCCAATTCTTCGGACATTCCTGCTCATATTCAGAGCAATGACAAGCTGCAAGAGCCTTTTCCTGCACATTCAGATAAGGACGCGGCTCACTCTACTGATGGGCGTCCACTGTTAAGAGGTGTCGCAGAGGCTGCTTCCGTAAATGGTCATGCGCGTCTTTTGGCTACGACGCCTTTGACGCACCATCGCGACCGGTCAGTACATTTTATCGAGCTGAATATCAAAAACATCAGCGATCAGGTTGTTGTCGTCGATGCTAATCAGGCTGAAGTCAGGATAAATGGGCAGGTGTATAGACCGTGCGATGCAAAGGAATTGCAGCATGACGCACAATCGACATTGTCTACCGGTGGAAAGCTTGCTGTAGCCGGTGTTTCAGCAATGTCTCTCGGACTGGCAGGTGACATTTTCTATGAGTTTATTACGCCCGGTCAAAACCGAAAGCGCGATCTGAGTGTCGCACTGGGGCGTGACGGAACTCGACACGAAGTGGAAGTGGAAAATTTCGGCAAGCGCGTTCTCATGCCTGGTGATGAAACGCAGGGCTGGCTTGGTTTTGACGCTGCTACGCTGCCTCAGGTCGAATCTATAAGAGTGCCTGTATCCTACATGCCGCCGACTTTGCCATCCGCCGTGCTTACAGTGCCGGTAGACAAGCCGACTAGGAAGGTCTTGCCGTCTGCAAGTAACTAAGCCGCATTTTGAATTTTCGCAACCAATCACTAAGTGAAACTTGAGAAAAAGGCTTAATCCAGCCTAACTGCGCTAGAATCACTAGCGTTTCACAGTAATTAGGAGTTGCCAAGCGAATGCTTACATTTAATGGCCGCGTAAATGGTTTTGGGAAAGTGGTACTGTCCGTGGTGGCAGCAATGCTTTGCCTGATGACCAGCATCTGTTTTACAAGCTCAGCAAACGCAATTGAACCTAAGTCTGCCGCTGGCAAGAAGGGAAAAATGACAGAACCAGTAGTTGTGATGGAAACCTCCAAAGGCACCATCAAAATCCAATTGTTCACCAACGAAGTCCCAACAACCGCAAATAACTTTCAAAACCTGGTATCCAAAGGTTTCTACAACGGACTCACCTTCCACAGATACGAGCCTGGATTCGTAATTCAAGGCGGCGACCCAAAAGGTGATGGCACTGGCGGCTATATCGATCCAGCTACCAAGCAAGAGCATCGCATTCCTTTGGAAGTGAAGCCCAGCTTGAAGCATGACCAAGCAGGCGTTGTGGCAATGGCAAGAGCCAATGACCCCAATTCCGCCAGTTGCCAGTTCTACATCACGCTGGCACCGGCTTCTTTCCTCGACATGAATTATGCTGTTTTCGGCAAAGTCATCGACGGATTGCAAGTTGTAAGTCAACTGCGCAAGGGCGACAAGATGACCAAAGTGACCCTGCTCGAAACCGCTAACAAGTAAGCTTCGACAGGCTGAGAGATCTAGAAGAGAGGCGAATTTCGCCTCTCTTTTGCTATGTACATTTTTATTCATTTCAGTTTTATATATTGAACGTGTTCCCGCCGCACAACAATTTTGAAAGTGTTGCACAGTGAAAAGAGCGACTGATGATTTGCCGTAGTCTGTGAGTAAGTCATGGAGGACTTAATTAGCTATGCGCAAACAAATAGTATTGATGGCGATTCTGGCAATTCAGGCGGTGCCTGCTTATGCAAAAGATGGATTCAGCAGCACTCCCGAACAAATTGCTGAAAATCACATTCGACAAACTGCTCTAATTCCTATGAAACTTGCATCGTTTGCTTCGGGAGTCGTAATTGGCACACCGATAGCCATTGTTCGCTGCGAAGCGAAAAGAATGGATATGTACGCGAAGAGTTTCGACAAAGAATTCCAACGCAACGATAACTGGATCACTCCAACTATGGCTGCATCAATTCCGGGACAAACATTGCGAGTTGCCGGAACAGTTGGAGAAGGCGTTTTGAACGGCGTTGGAAACGCTCTTTTGGGCAGTATGGAAGCTCCGTTCTCAGAGACTGTCTACAGTCTGAAAAAGCTGGAAACGTTGGACTAAAAGCGCTTCAGACCCTCAACTCACAAATATCAGTCCGAGGGCAAATCTGGAGGGCGGTGCAAATTATGCACCACCCTCCAGAGCTTTAACTTGTTATTTTTGCAAATAACTAGACCTTGATGTATCTACCAGATGTCCATGCCGAACCGCCTGCACCGACAAGAATGCCCAGACCAAGCATGACACCGAAAGTTTGCCACATTCCGTACTCCATATTTCTTGGCAAAAATGGAGCAAGACTGACCAGCTGATCTGTGAGGTAAGGGTCTAAATAGACATGAACGAGTCCAAGGATCAAGATGGCCACAGCAGCGGAACCTGCACCGTAAGCCGCACCCTGCAGAACGAAAGGACCTTTGATGTAGAAAGGACTCACACCCATCAAACTGAGAATTTCAATTTCTCGCTGCCTTGATTCAATCAATAAATGAATGGTGTTGCCGATCACCGTTAGAGTGGCAGCGGAAAGTGCCGCTGTAATCACAAAACCAGCTAGTTCAAGGAAATGGCGCAGCTCGTTTATTTTGCGGGCAACTTTCAGCGGATAGCGGATGTTTTCCACCGCACCGAGCAATTTGACTTTCGCAGCGACTGCCTCGACGGCTTCCGGGTTGCTTGCTTTGATATGCAATGTATTGGGCAGGGGGTTGGCGAGGGAAGCTACTTTGAAGGTCGACTTCATCTCGTCCCAGGCTACGTCTTTGGTAACAATCTCAACCAGCTGAACTTCCGGAATCTGGCTTATTTCGCGGGCTACACGTTTGGGCTGGAAGCCATCTTTGAGGTATGCGGAAACTTGAAGTTGTGAGCCGAATTCGGAAACCACATTCTTCATCGTCATCGTCAATTGAAGGATGCCACCAAATATGGTGAGTGCGATTGCCAGAATGCTGACCACCAGCCAATTTGACCAGCCAGATCTTTTGACACCGATACCGGTTTCAATGATTACTCGGAAGAATATTCTCAAATGCCTCATACGTTTAGATTTGGCTCCAATTCGTAGACGCCGCTGTCGACGTCGGACACTATTTCTCCGCCTTTAAGGTAGATAACGCGCCTGCGCAGCGCGTTGACGATGGTCGTATCGTGCGTGGAGATAAGTACTGTCGTGCCGCGTTCTGCGATTCTTTCAAGCAACTGCACGATTTCCAAAGAGGTAGCAGGGTCGAGGTTTCCCGTTGGTTCGTCCGCCAGCAGAACCGGAGGTCCGTTGACGATGGCGCGCGCGATGCCGACACGTTGCTGTTCGCCGCCGGAGAGTTCGTCCGGATATGCATCTGCTTTGTGTTCCAGACTGACGACGGAGAGCGCGCTCTGTACGCGTTTTGCTATTTCTTTCTCGTCGACTCCGAGTGCTCTTAAGATATATGCGACATTGTTAAAAACTGTCTGTCGCGGCAAAAGTTTGTAGTCCTGGAAGATGGTTCCCAGTCTTCGGCGCAGGAGCGGCACCTGGCGCTTGTGCAGGCGGTTGAGGTTTACCCCACCTACAAATACGCTGCCGGATGTGGGCGTCTCTTCACGATAAAGAAGACGCATAAGAGTCGATTTGCCGGCGCCTGACGGTCCTACAAGAAAGGCAAATTCGCCCAGGGCAATGTGCAAATTCACATTGATGAGCGCCGGTCTGCCGCCATAGTCCTTTGTGACGTTCTGAAGGCGAATCACTGTTTAGGGTCTCTCTTTTAGAGCGGTGCTACGAGCTCTAAGCGTTGAATCAATCAAATTTGAATCTTGTGTTCGAATGGAGAACATCGATCGCATGCTTGTTTGATATCTCTTCGCTACTCTTCCGAATTTCTCGCAGAAAAAGCCGGATTCAAGTGCCGGGCAATGATAACACAGTAGTCAGAAGGAAACTTTTGAAGACTCAAATCTTTGACCTTATTCATGTAGGGGCGCATTTCATGCGCCCTTTTCGCTTTGCGCCGGGCGAATTTGCGACTCGAAAAAGCACATCGAGCACAAACCTTGAGAGCCGTACAGCATGGGGCTTGGAGCCTGGCAGGCTTGGCAGTGCGTGGTGACGTTTGCTTCCATCCATTTGCGTGCCCTTAGTTCCTTTTCATATAAAGCAACTATGCGGTCGTGCACTTTTTCATGGTCGCCGTCGGCAGCGGTTAATCGCCTTTTAAGCGCCTTTATCTCCTCTTCTTCTTCGGCTGTAAGCGTTACCGATGCAAGCTCCTGCGGTCCGGGTGTGTTTTGCAGGCATTTCTGTCTGGTCGCTTCCACGGCCTCTCGATTGGCGGCTATTTCTTCTTTCTTGTGGAAGTGTTTGAGGTCAAACCTTATGCCTCGAATCTCAATACCCAGACCATTTCCGGCGATGCGCATCTTCTTGACGAGTTGCGAACGCATTAAACTCAGTTCTTGCCCTACTGCCGCCTCACTTACCGCGATGACGATGCTGCCTTCGTGATCGATGAAAAGAGGGCGAGACTTTGAAGCAAACGGCTCGCCAATAACTGTCGGCCAGAGACCGAGCAAAGTGTGTTCTTTCAAGCGCCTGTCTAGATTCAATGACGAAACGAGCTGGCTGAGCACGTTGTTCACGCTGGACATAGCCCGCTTTTTGCCGAAACCGCTGTCAGACATTTGGAGGACCTCCGACGAGTCACCCATTATAAGTAGGGTTTTCAAAGTGCAGCTTCGCAGGTCGATGAACAAAATCAAAGAAACCGGCAAAACCGCAATAGATTAGAGCGTGCGATATAATCAGCCAGATAAGCGGCTTTTCGCCGAAATTTTGTCTGCCTGCGCGGACATAATTCGACTTTCGATTGGCTTACGCTCTAATTGCGCCCTCATCAGGACATCGCGAACTTTTGCGTAAACGTCACAACAACTACTACATTCACAACATAGGACCGGGTCAGTGTCAGGCATAAACACCATTCAAGAACTGCAGAAGCGCTTCAAGCCCGAGGCTGCACGCAACGTTTCCGCCACCTATCTATTCGCAGTGCGCGGTCAAGGCGGCTCGATGGTACTGACCAAAATCAATGACGGACAAGTTACATTCGAAGACGTAAGCAATGATACTAACGCCAACGGCAAAGCCGATTGTGTGATCTCGGTCAATCACGATGACCTTCAACAAATTCTCGAAGGCAACATGTCGGCAATGACAGCTGCACTTTCAGGTGTGCTGGCGATCGAAGGAGAGCTGGGACTGGCAATGCAATTAGTGCCTATATTCTTCGATGGACAGGCCTTGATGTAAGTAGTCCTCGAAATAAATGTCTTCGAAGTAAATAGTCTTCGAAATAAATAGTTCTCGAAATAAATAGTTCTCGAAATAAATAGTCCCCGAAATAAATAGTCCTTCTAATTAATTCAAATAGAATTTGGATAACCACTGTGGGACTGCTTTTAGTGATTCGCGCAGCTTCTCTCTTTCGTGATTGCTGAAGGATGCCGTCATCATTATTTCGGAGCGCGTCACTTTCTTTTTTCCAAGATGAGCTAGGGCTGCAAGCGAAAGCCCCGGTCCGCCTTGTTTTATCAACTGGATCATTCTTGCCCTCACCGGCTTGAGAATAACTCTTGTGTTGTCTATTTTGAATTCGCTTGCGCTATTGCCGTTCACCCAAAAGGTTATTGTGTCTACCTTTTGAGAAGACGGCAGTTTGAACTGGGCGGCCAGAGCCTCGCCATGTATGGATAGCTCTTTGCCAAACGCTGCGGCTTTCACTCTTGCGATTTCAATGTCGGATGGTCGCGGTGTTGTTTCATCTCCACGCATGAAGACTCCACGAGCCATGCGTTCGATGTTTCCTTGTTTGATCTGATGGCGTAAACATTGATCTATGGCTGTACGAGAGCCAAAACACAATAAATCCCTGGTAGTGAACATCTGACCATCTTGCAGCTGATTGATAAATCTGCGAACGAAACTGGAAGTAGACATTGACACCTCCTTTCCATTTAATTCGACTTGGGAACGGTTATTTCTAAAGACGAAGTCTCAGAATAAAAAGTTCAATCGACCAAAAATTGGCTCAAGCCCAGTCGCCAAATCACATTTCCTGCTAGCAGCGAAAAACTCGAGTTTTTCGCTGTGGATGTTGAAGCTCGGAAGGCACAGAAATTCAGCATTCTAGATCTGCGGTGGCGAACCTAAAGTTTTGCTCGGACCGGAGACCGTCAACTGCGCCAATTCTTACATCTTCAACCCACAGCGAAAAACTCGAGTTTTTCGCTGTGGGTGTTTAGCTGGTATTTGAAGTGTTAGTTGGTCAAACTAAAGAGAGGCGTGGGCTTGACAAGTGCCGGTTTAACCCAAAGCCGTTTTTTCCCTCAAAGCACTTAGCATCACATCTGGTGGCACGCTCTTTTCAGTCCAGAATTCGAAAGCCAAGGCTGCTTGCCGCGCTAGCATCTCTTTGCCATCGATGAATGCCAAGCCGTGTTTTGTTGCTGCATCAATCATTGGCGTCGGCAATTCGTTTTTCGAATAGACCATGTCAAAGAAAAACGCGCGGTCGCCCGCTCGTTTGAACATCACGTCAACCCAGTCTGGAATCTCGTTTGAGGCTTGACCCAGGGGCGTGCAATTGACGATTAGCTGCGGCACGTCGTGTTCTTCTTGCACAAAGTCTTCGCTCCTGTGCATATTGATCGTCTCGCCGGCAATCAGTTTGTCGCCGTAGAAAAAGTCTCCGAGCGTGTGCTTTTCCGGGTTTCTCACCAGCAGTTTTATGTCCTGAAAGTCCAAATCCACAAGCGCTGCAACCGCGGCCCTGGCTGCGCCTCCAGCGCCGAGAATGAGAGCACGCTGCCGGTTTCGGTTGCCGAAATTTTCTTCGAGCGCTTTGCGGAATGCGGGCAGGTCAGTATTGTGCCCGATCATCTTTCCATCCGGGTAGATTTTTACAGTGTTGACGGCACGCGTGCGCACTGCATCTTCGGATTTGCCGGTGCAGCGCGCAAATATCGCCCGCTTGTGCGGGATCGTCACGTTAAAGCCGGCATAGCCTTCTCGATGCATGGAAGAGAGCTTCGCATCGAGCTCTTCTTCGACTACATCAATGAGTCTATAGTCCCCATCTCGCCCGATGTGTTTCATCGCAGCCAGATGCATCGCCGGTGAAAGCGAGTGAGAGACAGGATGGCCAATCAATCCAAGTAAGAGAAATACTTGCAGTTCGCGGGACATTCTCTAATAGGAGCCTGCTTGCTGTGTCGCTACGCGCATCCGCTTGATGCCTGCTTCGGCAGCGGCTTGCATGATGGCGACAATATCTTTCTGTTTGGATTCAGCATCTGCATTCACAGTACACGCGACATCCTTCTTGCCCAGCTTTTTAAGCTGCTCTTCAATTTTTTCTTTGATCACTGCCGGCTCGTTGCTGGGCACGAAGCGACCATTGATGGCAATCTGTCCCGTCTCGTCTACGTCTATGAAGATGCCCTTACTCTCGTCGTCTTTCTTGGCGTTTTGAGTTTCAGGCGGCTTGATCTTCAGCTCCGACTTATCGATAAGTGGAGCGATCAAGATCATGATTACGAGCAACACGAGGAATACGTCGGTCAACGGTGTTACGTTGATCTCTTCGAAATTCGATCCGGCTTCGCCCATCGACATAAGTGCATTACCCCTTTAGAGTTGAAAGTCCAAAAGGATTAGCGCGCTTGTGCTTGGTTGCCGGCTTCTTCTGTTGCTACGAAGCTCAAGAAGAGCAGTTTCAGCAGTGAGAAGTCGTCGTTGAATCTTTCCAGGTATTGGTGTATGTGTTGTTGAACACAACAGCACCGATAGCGACAATCAGACCGTAACCTGTTGCGATCAGCGCTTTAGCAACCCCGACGACTACGACGGGAGTACCGCCGCCTGCAGCACCGAGTTGGTCAAGCGTAAAGATAACGCCGACCACGGTTCCGAACAGTCCAAGGAATGGACATGTGGCGCCGATGGTGCCGAGGATTGCCAGGTGTTTTTCCAATTTTCGTGTGACAAGACTGACAGTGATATCGAAAGCCTTAGAGAAGTCTTCCTTTTGCTCCGCCATCAGACGAACGCCTTCTTCGGCTACTTCGCCAACTACACCGCCCAAACGGCTGCATGTAGCTTGTGCTTTCTGCAACTGGCCGCTTTCCAGCTCACGTTGCAATTGATGAATGAACGAGGTTACGTCGCGGCGGTTCTTTTGGTAGTAAAGATACCTTTCGACGGTAACCGCAACTGTCAAGACCGAGCAGACCGTAATCGGAATGGATGCGAACCAGTCGTGGATCATGAAATCCAGGAAGTACGTAAAAAATTTGCTTTCCATTTCCTCTCCAATTAGATGCGATTGGCTTTGATGAATATATCAGAACTGGCGGAACACGCCACGTCCTCCACCGGAAAAGACGTTGTAGTCAAACGTAAATTGAATATCAACATCGTCCGGAGCGCCCGCAGGCAATGGTCTGAACGGCGCAGCATTCTCAACGGCCTTAAGAGCCGCCTGGTCAGCGATTGCTACACCGGATGAGTGGTCCAATCTGAGATGGGACAACTCTCCTCCTTTGTGTACCTTGAAAACAACTACAACGCGTTTCGATTCGTTACCTTTCGGTGGGAACCATGCACGTTTGATACGTCTTTGTAGGTCTGCCATATATGGTCCGAAGTCCACATCGGCTTGAGCTGCTACAGAAGGTCTGCCGCCTGGATTGTTGTTGGCGTCGGGATTGCCTTTTTGGCCTTCTCCTCCGCCTCCGCCGGCAGGTCTGGGCACCGAGGGTGCCACCGCGATAGCTGGTCCGCCACCGCCACCACCGCCGCCACCACCGGATCTGGCCCGGGTTGGTGCTGGCGCTGCGGAAGGTCCGGAGCCGCCTCCACGATTAGGTGATCCGCCACCACCGGCAATAGGAACTGGAGTCGTGACGCCGGAGCCGCCGCCTGATCCTGTTGCGGATACGGGGGCGATACCTGGACTCGGTGCCGATGAAGAGCCAGCACCAGAGCCGACTCTAGGCGATGCGGAGAATGTCGGAGACCCGCTCTTGCCGAAACTCATTGGTGCCGGACTCGGCGATGGGTTTGGCGAGGGAGCTGCCGATGGGTGTGCAAACGGATTGGGCAATGCCATCGGGCGCGCCATTGGAGCAGGCGACGGTGAAGGTGATGGCGAAGGCGTCGGCGATGGACGCGGCGACGGTGAAGGAGAAGGGCTCGGAGAAGGCACCGGCCGTGGTGACGGCGATGGTCTCGGACTCGGGCTTGGAGTCGGTGTAGGAGTAGGTCTTGGTGCCGGAGTCGGCGTCGGAGTAGGAGGATGAGGCGTCGGGTGCGCTTGCGGCGTTGGACGCGGTGCCGGCGAAGGTTGGCTTGGGGCCTTGGGAGCCGGCGAAGGAGCTCTTACTTCCTGTTTTGGATCGTGCTTTCCAGCATTTTCGGAATTCTTTTGAGCGCGCCGTTTTGCAACGATTTTCTTTTGCGTAGGCGGCTGGTTTTGTACAAACTCGATATCCGTCACCTGCGTTCTGGGAGGCGGCGGAATCAAAAAGAAGAAAGCGAGAATGAAGCAAGCAACGATGCAAGAGAAGTGGAAGATATACGATCCGCTTGTCGCTTCCGGCAATTCAATAACGTATTCCGGATAGATCTGCTTGCGCTGGATTACTCGTGCTCTGTCATATGCATCTCTTGCCGCATATGCGAAATATGCCAGGAGAGTCCCATAATGACCATCGAAGCAGGCGATCCGAAGTGACCTTGAGCCAGCGAAGCGACCAGCTCTCGATTTGGCTTCATATGAAAGGATTGGCCGAATGAAACCAGACCACGCAGGAAGGGGTCCATAAACAACATCAACAAGAAACAGATGAAGTTGATGGCGCTCACCGCCAGGAACAACATTCCTTTTCTTGTCTCGCCGTTGTAAAGCTGCCCAAGTCCCGGAATCACCGAGAGTATGACCGCCATGTTGGGGTCACGCTGATTGTTTTGTCTTGCTGAGCTTGTCATTCCGTGCTTTGCCTGGTGGTATAGGGCTTGAAGTCTAAAGATGCTAATTGAGGGAAAACGTTCCTCAAATCTCCCGGCTTTCCAAGCTGTTTCGCCAAACTAGTAAGGTTTTTGAGTGGTGCCCTGATGCTTCTCTCAAAGCTTCATTTGATTGGGCATTCGGGCTTTCTAACAACTGGTTAAGTATAACACAGCGGTCCACCCAGCCTTAGTTTCGGCGGTCTTGGAGTCGGTCCAGCTTAGCCGTGAGCAGTAAGCTCTAATTTCTTTCCACGATCGCGGTCCGGAGAATCCAATTTCAACCCTATCGGACTGAAAATCGATAATCTCTCACCCTCAGTTTGGCAGAGTTTCGCTCTTGTTGCTGCCTGTTTTTGCGGAACCGAACAACGGAAATTTACTGAGACAAAATCAGGGTTTACCCTGATCTGTACGAATGACATTGGATACTCTCACAGGAAATATCGGAACAATATGCGCGACATGGTTTTGCACCCGATCGTCATAGATGACAGGGTAAAACCGGATTGTTTCAATGGCGTGTTACAAGCTGATAAATCGCGACACTTGACCGAAACTACATAGTCGGCATTGCCAGTTCTTCAGCCAGCTCGATTTTGAGTTCGTCGCCAGGTCTGACATCAACTCGCTTTCCTTTCTTGGAGAGCAAGACCGCCAGACCGATTGCAGCTCCGATACCAGCTCCGATTACAGCTCCGCCGCCCGCTCCGATTGAAGAGGAGCTCGAGGCGTTGCCTGCAATTAGACCAATACCCAAGCCAACTCCAACAGGAATGGAAACAGCACCAACATCAATGGCGATGTCTTTGAGACCACGCTTGGCGTGAACAACTCCACCGCGTGCAACCAGATTGGCAACAATGGGAATCTGCTTGTTATCGGGTGTGGTCACTGTATCGAACTTGAGCGCGACGTGACCGGAACGGTTGAGCGCGCGCGGCAAGGTGATTCTGGCGATACGTCCTTTGATAATCGAACCGGCCGGAACAGCTACCTGTCCGTCGATACTCAAGTCTTCAGCCGTTCGAGCAGCAAATTCGTCACCTTCCTGGCTGGTGTCCGAATCAACTGCGGTGTCCATGATTATCGGAATCTTTGTGTCTTTCGGTACGACACGAACGAAGCCTTGCAAGACTTGCTTCTTTGTCTCTTGCTTTGCTGTAGTGCCTGCCGAGGCGTCTTTCTTCACCTCAGGATCAATCAGAGAATCGATCGGCTGGCTTGCGGAACCGGCTGTGGTAGTGGTTGCAGACTCACTGGAAGTAGCCGATTCACTCGCTGAAGTCGGCTCGGCTGCGGCCGCATCAGTGGATGTTGCGGTAGGTTCCGTTGCGTCTGCTGCTGGTGTCTTCGGAGCTTCCTCGACAATTTTGTCTTCGGTGGGAGTTTCTTCTTTGAGAAGACCACTGGCGTCATCAGCTGGAGCTGATTTCGTACCTGATGCTTCTTCTGCAGGAGCAGCGGAAGTTTCTGGACTGTAAATCTTGAAGTTGAGCCCGTCGGCAGCAAATGCCGCCGGCTGCGCAGAAAAGACGATAAGCGCGCTCATTATCACCGGCAGTGCGCGATTGATCTTAAGCAAATCCGTTCTCCTTGAATAACTTGAGACGTCTTCTTGTCTGTCTCTTCTGGTGGCTCGATTGGCGTGACTAGGGCGGTTGCGGCAATTCGCTCCTGATTTCCATTAGTCAAGCGGACCGGCTCGACAGTCTACCATGCCTTCAGCAGGTTACAAATTAGTGGATTTTGATCCTGTTTTTAGACGGTATTAACACTTATTTTTGGGTTCAATTAAACTAGGAACAGTGCTTCCCAAAATTATTGTTCTTTCAGAGGACGAATTAAGTGATTGAATGCCCGATCTGCCATGTGATGAATGAAGATGGCGCTCACTTTTGTGCAGAATGCGGGCAACGTTTCACACCGGCAGGACCGCCTCAACCGCCCGCGCTCGGCAGTGTTCAGCCAGGTTTTTCCCAGCCGCCCGGGCCGCCTCAAACCTTCAATCCACCGCAATCTCCCAACCCCGCTGATAATCATTGGAATCAAATGCCTAACAACTATCCCCCGGACCAACCCAATCAACCTAATCAGGGAAACACCGGCGGACACCCAGAGCAGCCGAAGAAGCGTTTGCACTCACCGATTTTAGGTGGTGGTTATGAAGACGAGCCCGAACCCGAGCCTGAAGTCAAGCGCGGCAGATCATCCATGCGTGGGGGCGGACCGGAATCAGGCGGCAAGCCGAAACATTTGAGATCACCGCTTTTGGGCGGCGCCGATGATGATGATGACGACGATTACGAAGAGCCGCGCCGCACTCCGAATGCCCGTCCCGGCAAGCCCGGTACAAAAGGAGGTCTGAGATCTCCACTTTTGGGCGGCGCCGATGATGACGATGACTATGATGAACCTCAATCTCGTGGCGGTTTTCCGCGTCGCTCTCGCGATATGCAGGATGATGAACCGCATGAGCGAGGATCGGGAAGAGGCTTGCGCTCACCGCTTTTAGGCGGCGGCAGCGATGATGATGACAGTGCATTCTCATCGTTAAGACGGACAAACAAACCAACCGGCAACTTTCCCAATGATAGAAGATCCAAACCTGACGTTTGGGATCCGGGTTCTGAAGGCGGTTCAGGAAAACGTCCTCGTTTGCGCTCTTCACTATTGGGTGGCGGATCCGCCGATGATTACGACGATTATGAAGATGAAGATGAAGAAATAGCCGATCCCAAAGCGCTGAGATCGCCCTTGTTGAGAGCTGTTACCTCTCCTCATGATCAAGTTCCTCCGGCAAAACCGCAACAGCAACATCAGCCTCCAGCCCCACAGCCACAGGCTCCGCAGCAATACCAGCAAGGACCGGAGCCCGGATACGGGCAGCAAGATCCTGGGTCTCCGCTGTTTCGTCAGCCTTTGACGCCCCCTCAACCGAATAGCAATTATGCTGATCCCCAGCAAATGATGCAGCCGCAGATGCCGCAACCGTCGCAGCAAAGCTATGCTCCGCCGCAGCCACCACCTCCTCCGCCTCCGCCGCAACCAGCGCTGCAGCAAGCTGCTTCGCCCTTTGCCCGGAATTCAGAACCGGACCCGGCTTCATCCAGACTCTCTACCTCTAATATGCCGACAACGGTTAAGCCGTCGAAGCCGGCCCGCTTCCAGCCTGATGATTCAGATGTTCCGTCACGCCCATCTTTCGACAAGTTTGCATCCGACGCTCCGGAGCGCGGAGCCGGCGGTGGTGGTTCTGTGTCTCCGGCTATTGCCGGGCTGTGCGCACTGGCCATCATCCTTAAAGGATGGTATTTCTTCAGCTATCCGACGATGTGGAATCAAGCTCCGTTCGTCGCAGATCAGTTTGCTGAAATACTTGTCATGGTGGCATTAATCATAGTTGTCATGGGTGTTTCCAAGGGGCGCAGTTGAGCCTTGCAAGCCAGCGCCTGAGCCACTCCCCGACTTTACACATTGACAAAAGGTAACTTTCAAAGGGGTTGCTCCATGCTATATTGGCGACTGCACTAGACGAGCGATCTCTCGTTGGAGATTCATGTCCGGAACATGTCTTTCTCTGCCCTCGTCTTTCCCGACTTATGTGGGTTGCTGTCCAGAATTACTGGGAAGGTTGGTCTAAATGCTCGCCTCTAAGTCTCGCGATTGGCACAGGAGTGCAACATCTCCTTTGGCAATGGCGTTGACCGTTTCGCTTTGCGCGCAAGCACTTCTGATTGGTCCTGCTGATGCTTTGTCGTTTATCTCGGCGAAGAAATCTCAATTGCAGACGCCGATGGAAGCAAAATTGGATGATGATTCCGGTCCATCCACTGATACCGCATCTGGTGACGTGCCGGAAGTGACAGCAGCGGAAAGCGAAAAATCTAAGTCAAAGAAAGATTCCAAGCAAACGGAAAAGGAAACCGCAAAGAAGACCGCCAAAGAAACATCTAATAAGGATGAGCCGGTCAGTTTAGCGCCTGTCAGTCTTGGTGACGACACTGGCACTGACTCACCTTCGCAGACGAGTTCCAATTCAGCTTCCACCTCGAGTTCCGCTCCCGGCGCAGCAAGCGATAGGAGCGACACGCAATACATGAAGCTTCATGCCGAGACTATGGGTGTGGCTCCTAAAGGTCCGCTTGATGGAGACGGACACGGCGCTCCCACTACCTTGCCGTCCAAATCGCTTAAATCTGAAATTGCTCCTGGCAAAGGTAGTCTTGTCGATCAAGCCAGCTCGGTGAACCTTTCTCCAATGGCCTTAATGAATACTGATGCCGAAGAAGATCAAAAGGCAATCACGGATCTTGATTGCGAGCGAGCTCAGATTTCCGATCTTTGGGAAGCTACCTTGACACGTTCGCAAGATATTCAATTCGTTGTTCAAAAGTTGATGCCGTCGAGTGATAAGAGCCATACGACGACTGCGTTGATGCGCATGATTTCTTCGACACTGGTCAGCGGTGTGAGCGCCGCTGCAATGATGTCGCCCAGCCCGATGACTTATGCATCCACTCAAGCCGGCTCTCAGATGATTATGAACATCATGGGCGCCTTTGATGCTAAAGCCGCTAAGAAGGCGCAAATCGATCAGGGTCAGGCAATCACTCTCTACAAAATGGTGAGGGATACAGCCGACAAAGTTACTGAGACATACAGAGATTATAAGAAGTACGTGCGCCGTCTCGATCGCGCGCAAAGTATCACTGCCGATCTGCAAAACATGATTCAGGATGCACGTGCCGGACAAGATGCTGCAAAACAAATCGAGATGGAATATACGCTTTCGAAGTCCAAAGGGGACATCGAAGAAGCGGTCTACGATGCGCGTCGTTATCGCCAGAGCTTGATAGACCTTGCTGGCGCCGATGCTGTAAACAAGCTCGATCAGTCTTTGCAAGATCAAATGCTTGCAGAAAAAGAATTGGAAAAGAAATCACAGATTGCTGAAAAACCAATTGCAGAGCAGACCAAGCAAGGTAAGAAAACAATGGATGCCTTGATAAAGTTGAACAATATGGTTCAACCGCAACAAAACAAGAATGCAAATATGTAGTCCGTCTGTGATGCGGATGGCATATTTGCCTTAGGTTTCCAAACATGAGTGCTACCGCAAAATAAAGGACGTCAAAGTGCGCATCAATCAAAGATGGTTTGTATGGATCATCCTCATACTTTGTGTTGCCGCAATTCCAGCTGGTCTGATTGAAACAAAGCAGCCGTCTGAAGCAAAGGACGGGGACTCGGAGAGTCCGGATTTTTTCGTCAACCGGATGATCAAGAAAGATCGCATCAAGGTGATCCGGCTTGAAGGCATGATCATCGACAAAACGGACTCATCGATACTTCCTCCTAAAACCGGCTCGGCAAGCAGCTGTACGAGAGCTTTGAGAAAGGCCGCGAAAGACGAAAAAATAAAAGCTGTATTGATCAGGATGAATACTCCCGGCGGAACCGTAGCAACATCGCAAGAAATCACTGATGCTGTGAACGCTGTTAAGGCAGCCGGCAAGCCGGTCTATGTATCAATGGCTGATTTGTCTGCCTCGGGCGGATACTATGTTGCTGCTGCCGCTGACAAAATTTATGCTCTGCCTGGATCGATCACTGGTTCTATCGGTGTGATTATGCATTTGATGAACTTCAAGGCTCTCGGAGACAAGGTCGGCATCGCCGATGTCGTGATCAAATCAGGCCAGTTCAAAGACATCGCTTCACCCTATCGGGCAATGACAGATGAAGAGCGCAGCATTCTGCAAGGGATGATCGCAGACTCCTACGATCAGTTTGTGACTTCCGTTGCAAAAGGACGCCGGATGAAAGTCGAAGACGTGAAGAAGCTTGCCGATGGTCGCATATACACAGGCAGGCAAGCAAAGAAAAATGGACTTATTGATGAATTGGGTGGCTACGACGATGCAATGGATGCCCTCCAAGCGGCCTGCATCAAGAAGTACGGTCTGAAGGATGAGTTGCCTGTCGAAGATAAGGCAGATGTGGGATTCTTGGCCAATCTTCTCGAATCGGCCAATGGAACGAATCTGTTTACTCAAAATCACTATCGAATCAATTCAGGATTCATTGCTGAAGATATCGTCTCTGACTATTTCATGAATAAGCTCTACAAGCAGCCTTTGTGGATGCTCCAGTAAAACGGTTTGAACACAATTACAAATGACAGACAGTGCAAACGAACTTGAATTGAATAAGACCCCCGGCGAAGGCGTCGGGATAAAGCAGTGGGCCGATGTCTTCTATGGCGTGCTGGTTGCACCCGGGCAAACCATGCGCGTCCTTTCTGATGATGCTTTGTACAAATCGAACGAAACGGCGGTTCTCTTTGCACTTGCCACAGTTTTGACCAGTTCGTGGCTGGCATCTTTTGGAGCGTCCGGTGGTGATAGCGGCTCTCTTGCACAAGTAGGAATCACTTTGTGTACGTTTCTCGGAGTCCTATTGTGGGCCGGCATCTCACTCATGCTTTTTGTCCTATCTCGTTTGTGCCGCTCACCCAAACACAATCTGGGATCTGCGTTCATAGTCACGGGCTGGGCGTTTGTGCCTGTCTATTTCATCAATCCAGTCAAATGTTTGTCCTCCATTCCATTTATTGGAGTGGTTTTCGTCGTCGGGCTGCTGGTTTGGATGTTCGCACTTCAGTGGCTCGCTTTTATGGCGATGCTCAATTTCAATCACAAGCGAATGTTCGCCCTTTCGATTGCACTTCCAGTCATGTACAAGCTGGTCTTTCTCTGCGGGCTTTTGTTTTTACTTGGGATAGTCTTTTGAGTATCGAAGATTCTTCTGAGCAGTGCCGAACATGAGCCCGAGTGAAAATAACAGTGACGCAAAGTCGGCAAAGCCGGTCATCGCCATTGTGGGTCCGACTGCATCGGGCAAAACCGCGCTCAGTCTCAAACTGGCAGAGAAGCTGCCTGTGGAAATCGTCGCCTGTGACTCGCGGACAATATATAGACGAATGGACATAGGCACAGCCAAGCCGTCAGCAGAAGAGCAAGCTGCGGTTCGTCATCATCTTCTCGACGTTGCCGATGTGGACCAGACTTACACGGTCGCCAACTATAAAGAAGACGCCGGCCAAGCAATTGAAGACATTCATATCCGCGGCAAGATCCCCATTGTCTGTGGAGGAACGGGATTTTACGCTCGCGCTTTATTGGAGGGGCTTTCAATTCCTGAAGTTCCACCTAATCAGGTTTTACGCGACGAACTGAATGAGTTTGCCGACCAAAACGGAAATGAGCAGCTTTTGGCACGTTTGGCACAGCTTGATCCTGTCAGCGCAAACCGTTTGAACGCGAACGATCGCTATCGAGTCATACGCGCCCTGGAAGTTTCCATCGCCCTGGGCAAACCCTTTTCGCAGGCGGCGACGCTCAGACCGGCACCGTATCCAACAGTTTGGATCGGCCTGGGAGTGCAAAATCGACAATATATAAAGGATTTGATTGAGACTAGATTGGACGAGCAGATCGCTGCCGGTCTCCTCGATGAAGTGAAAGCGTTGCTCGATGACTATGGTCCGACGAGAGCGCTTCTCAATGCAGTTCCATACAAGGAAGTAATTTCATATTTAGATGGGAAATGTTCTCTCGAACAGGCCCGGCTGGATGCTCAGAAGCACAACTATCAGCTAGCCAGGCGTCAAATCATGTGGTTTCGCGCTAACGAGAATACAAAATGGTTTATGGTCGATGAGGAGAATCGCGAAAGTATTTTTTCGCAAGTGCAAGAGCTTATCGATCGCAAAATCAATGATAGGGACTAGCCGAAAGGCTCGAATGCCTCTCACTGAAAGAGATTTGCGGTATTGAGAAAAGGCTCTGACCATCAACTAAATGTTGGCTGGACAACGACTGTTTTTGCGATGCGTAAAACATTTGAACACAATAATTTTGCAAAAACGCAGTTTCGAATGAAAAAAAACACCTCTATCACTCTTGCGTGTTAGTGCTCGCAAACGTCCTGCTGGTGGTGCTTTGTGGGATCACGCTGGACTCGTTCTCGTGCATTTTCAATAGTAATTGAGAATGATGTTGCTAATTTCTTCCGCATGCGATGCTCATTTTCTCGTTCTTCGATCTAGACGCGATAAGATTTAGAGTTATACTGGTAAAAGTTTTTACAGCCCAGATCAAGCTCAGTTAGAAGTTTTCGATCAATTCAATTGAGTTTGTAGAGATAGCAAATACAAGGCGGCACTCTGGGATGAGTCGATCTACAACTGATGAATACAGAGAAGTGGCTTTGCCCTGGAGCGACGGCACACTCTCAGCTAGACTTTGGAAAGCACGCGGACGCGTTGTTGTCGGCGTTCCTGAGCTAGGCTTACACTGCTACGGTTCCACAGAGCCCGAAGCCGTCTTTCGACTTTTCACATCGTTGCTCAAGTATTACCGCCAGTTGAGAGCATTCAAGGCCAGACTTGGAGAGAAAGGACTAGAACATCTCGATTTGCTCAGAGGTTGGGTCGAGTCAATTGAAGATCGCATGAAAGCGCCTTCTATCGACAATAGAGTCGTTGCACTTTCGAGAAATCGTCGTTAGAGCTGTCATTTTTCAAAGCCTTCACAGCTGCATCATTTGCAGTTGTTTTTGCTTTTCTGGGCGCAGACTTCAAATCAATTTTTGAACCAATTGAACTTTTTGCTCACTGTCGACGTATTGATCAATATAAGACTTGTGAGCCTGGTGAATGCTAAAACGACCGATTGTTTACAGCGCGGCGATTTTGCTGTCCATACTGAATTTGCCGGTTTCCGCCGAAGAGCAGGCTGATCTTGCTCAAAGCGCCACGCCTTCGCTTTCGTCCGTGGGCAGTGCAAATCCTCAAGAGAAAAGCGGCGATTTGCCTGTGAAATACATAGGCAACATGGAAAGTCGCAAATTCCACAAACCATCATGTCCGTATGCTCGCGTAATGGCTCACAGCAAAAGAATGCAATTTCATTTCCGGCGCCAGGCTGTTGCCTGCGGTCATAATCCTTGCCGTTACTGTTTACCGCCTGTTTGGACGGTGGTCAAAGCTCGCCTTCTGACGCCCGTGAATAATGACAAAGACCCTCGAGCTGACCCTGGAACCCATCCCCCTTAAATCTTATGTCTCTTGAATTCGGTGGATCCTGGAAACGCAATGTATATATAGGAAAAGTCCTATGCTCGATGGTTCTGTATCTTGCTATTCTAGGTATGAGCCATTATTAGAAGCTGGTGCTCAAATAGTGGTATAACGACTCGAGAAGGCACCTTCCATCGGAATTGCGACTTAAAAAATGAGCTTTGATAGTCTCCAACAAAACTTCGCTCACGCTACTGGTTTTATCTACGATCGAACAATCAGCCCACGCAAGATGCTGGGGCAATGCTTCATCGTATCCAAGAGCCGAGCTGTAACAACAGCCAACAACCTCTACAACTATTCAGAGGCTCCCTGGGCTCTGGAAATCTATTTCCCTCACCCGGACGTGACTATCGGCATCAAGTCGATTGCAATTCACAACGACTTCGACCGACGAGAAGCGCGCAACTATTATCTGCAACAGACCGGCTCGCCACTTGATGTGCCGCCTGTTCTACTGAACGACCTGGCGACCATTGTCATGGACAGCCAATTGGCTGAATTACAGGCCGACAAAGTCGCTGAGATCAACCGCGCACTGTCAATTCCATTTTCCAGCCAAGGCGTGGAAGCGTCTGGAAACGTCCGAGGGACGGAGCTTTTCTCTGTAATCAATTCGGTTTTAGAGTCGCGTCGTGAAGGTCTCTTGACTTTGTACGACAAGAGAAACATTCCCATGGCTCGCTTGCAGCTGGGACAAGGCACGATTCTCAAATGTCACTACCGGGCAATGATCGGTGAAATGGCTTTTGCCGAACTGGTTTACAGAAAACCAGCCGAAGGATATTCCTTCCAGCCTATGGCTACATTCAATTGGGGCGGCGTCCGGGACATAACCGTGCCGACCGACCAATTGATCCAAGAGGCTGTCCGCCGCGCCAATGAAGTTCCGCAGATCGTCAATTATTTGAGCTCCACCGGTATGGAAGCCAGATTCCAGCGTAGTGTGGGAGAAATGAGCGTTGAGAACTGCTCGGAAAACATCCGTTGGTTTGTAGAAATCTTGTGGCAAGCGCTCGATGGATACATCACCGTAGACAGATTGCCTGAGCGCCTTGGCGTTGATACTTACACGATCCTCCAGGCTCTGCGAGAGCTGGTGAATAAAGGCTATGTTTCATTGCTCAACCGTGCTTCGCCATTCCCTTGCAATGGACAACTAGGCACCCCGCTTGTTTCACACACAGATTTCGACATCAACCCGGGTGACTCGGTTACAGCGTTCTATCTCGATCCTCTTTCTGGTGCTGCAACCTGGCAACAGGGTACATTCTTCGGCGTTTCCAGCGTTTTGCAGCCGAAGAACTTGCTGCACACAATTCCAATATTGCCCGGTGCTGCCGGCGCTTTGATCTTGAAGAACTACAAGCTCGTAGGAGTTCACGGCGGCGCTATTGCACCGAAAGCCGGTCAAGAGAACCAGCGTCTATTCCAGATGATGTGGATTGGCGCCTTGCTAGACATGAGCGCACGCAAATTGCGAACTGCTCAGGAAGGCGCAGAAGAAGAAACCGACGGCATTGCCGGACTGCGCAGCAAGCTGGAAAGCGACAGCACTGCGGCGGCTGCGGAGAAAGCCGCATTGCAATGTCCCAATTGCATGTCCTTCAATGCAAAACCTGGTCCTTGTATTACTTGCGGAACCGAAATCGAAGCGCCGCCTGAAGAGGTAGTGCCAGAGAACAAGGTTGAAATGGTGGTCTACCAGGCCAAAAAGCTCAAAGAGAAATACAACATCACCAATAAACAGTTGGCGATTGCCGGCGCTGTTGTCGCATTGCCATTGGTAATGATGATGATGTGTAGTTCTCCTGCACCGCCTCCTGCGGTGAAGGATGCGACAACCGACACTGCTACCAATACGGTGCATCAGAATTCGGACAAAGCAATGCAGAACGCCGTAGACTTTGCTGGATTCAAAGCCACACCTCCGCCCGGTTACTGGTTTGAAGATACAAGCTCGCTAACCGGTGAACAGAAGTCTTTCGGACTGTACTCGGAACGTGCGAATCAGAAGATCATCTTCCTCATTTATGATGATTTGTCCGGCGGCGAGAACAATCTGAAGAACTTCTTCCAAAAGCCTCCTTTTGTTACTGTTCCGGGCGGCAGCGAGGCAAAAGAGATAGAAAGCCAGCGTGTGCCATTTGGTGAAGAAGGTCAATTCTTTACCTATCATGCACTCAAATATGGTTTCTTGGAAAATGCGATGTCCGCGTTGGTCGGCTCCATTCCAGCTCTTGATGCCAAGAAATCAATCCTTGTGGTTGGGCAGTCTTTGAAAGAAAAGGAAGCATATAACTACAAGGCCGCCGTATGGTTGGTTGATCAAATGGGTTCCGATCGAACCAAACGTGGCAATCAAGCCATGATGGCGAAGAACGAAGACGGCAAGGATGGCGCCACTACAGACGGTACCACTACCGATGCTGCCGAAGTAGCCACGCCTGAGCAAATGACTGAATTTCTCGGCAAGACCGGTGAAAAGATTCAGGGCAATCTGACTTTGCCTAATGAAGCCGCTGATGAGCTGAAGAAGAAGAAGTCGAAGAAATTGAAGGTCAGAGTTATTGTTGCCGTCGATTCGGAAGGCAAGCTAACCAAGATCGAGATTTCCGAGCCTTCTGAACTCGAATCGATCACCAATGCTGTAGTGAAGGCAATCAACAATTCGACGCCGATCGAGAACATACCGAAAACCAAAGACGGCAAGCTTTCTTTGAAGATCAGCTTGGACATGGATAAGATTACCGTCGAGCAAATATAGGCTCAGCGCAATTGATTGCGCCTGTTCCAATCCACGATTTCCACTTTTGCATACACTCCGAAAAATTTCACTTTTCGGAGTGTACGGAGCAGCGAAAAAAATCGACAGCAAGGCGTAGTCGATTTAATCATCGGCCGAATTGAACTCTTCTGCCAGCTACCTATAGTGCTTAGTGCTTCTTCTTCGGCTTCTTATCTTTGTTTGCCGCGGATTTCTTCTTCATCTCTTCGGCACCGTAGTTATCTTCTGTCTTGATGCCGTATTCGATGATTTTCGATTTCACGAAATCGAAGTCCTTAACTAAATCTTGCGTCTCACGTGCCTTTGGCTCAAACTTTACTTTCAACGGAACCAGGCGCTTGTAAGTCATGTAGGCCAGTCTCCACTCGCCTTGGGCGCGATAGATCTGACCCAGATAACCAAGAGCAGTAACTGACTGTCCACTTTCCGGTCCAAACTTGGTATCTGCTTCTTTCAACGCTTTGTTGTAGCAATCGATCGCGTTTGCAAAGTCGTTGTTTTTCTTGTAGTCATTGCCCATGACGATCAAGCCCATGTAGTTTTGCTTGACCTCACCCATTCCGCAAGCGCCTAGCGCCAGCGACAACGCGACTACAAGTGCAAACGCCATTGGTCTGCGCGTTTTGATTTTTTGCAATCCGCGACCCCAAGCGCCTTGTTCGGCGTGCTTGGATTTTACGAGAGATTCTTGATCCATCCGGTTTCTCAGATCTGTTTGCATATCCGCACAGGTTCCCTTCGCTAGCGAAAATCTAGAGCAAGCTTATCAAGAGCGATGCTTCATTTCCTTCGCGATTATAGCAGCGGCAATCAGGAACCAATTTTGTGAATCTGCGAATTTGTAAAGTAGTGAGCGAGTATCTCCCGGTAATTTTTACCGAGCAAAGCCATGCCTTGCGCTCCTGTTTGCTGAAGTCCCACACCGTGCCCCCAGCCCAGCCCCCTGACGGTTACGGAACTTAAGAGACCCAAATGATCGTGTTCGTGCTCGAAGAAAATCTTCGCGCTCTTCAGACGAACTAGTTTTAACTCAGGATTTTTGAAGGCGCTTCGAATCACTAATTCCTTCTTTACCAGCCACTGCCCTTGCGATGTGTGGATCGCCAGTTCTATAGCAACCCCAGAAACGCCGCGCTGCGTAACTTCGAATTTTTGAATATGACCGAATTGTCCACCTTCTGGTGGTATCACAAATGGTGCTGTCTCCGGTTCTTTCGCTAGCAGCGACAACTCATGATGCATGTGCGCTTCCAGCGACTGTGCCGGCATATGCACAGACCATTTGAAATGAGGCGACCAACTGTCGAAGGTAGCGTGCTTTTGTCCGTGCCATGATTCTTTTATGCGTTTTTCGATTTCTTTTGCAGTGGCTTTCGGCTCATACATGGACGTTTGCTGTTTTTCTGGCACAGCCCTTAAATAGGGAATTGGGGCAGGAGGAAAAATATTTGTCTTTGGATCGGAAAAACAGTCTTCGTAGTTGGACGTATAACCGCCTGCATTCGAGCTGAAAAGCGCCAGAATAGCCTTAGTTCCATACTTTAAGATCTCGCCGGATGTGGACTCGATTGCTTGCGTGTGTTTTGCCGAACCGACTGCTTTGTGTCCGGCGAAATACTGGCAGCACAAGTAAGAATCACAGACATCGGCATTGTCTTTCTCATGGCTGATGCGCGGATTTAGCGCATATGTGCGTGCTGCGACTGCTTGAGCCTTGAGCGCCTCGATGTGATAACTCGAGGGGATTTCGCTTTCCAAAACGCCTTTCAAATACTGTTCCATATCAAGCACGAGAGTGAGCCTGAGATGTCCTCTGTGGGGCGTAATGTCGATTTCATGGCCGCGATATTCGGCGTGTTCTTGTCCTTTTGCGCGCGCGCGCTTGATTGAATTTACGAATGCCGAATGACCGCCTTTGGTCATGTCGACGACCACTCTAGAAGCCGTAATGCGACCGCCGGCGCCTGTAATAACAACGTCGAGTTCTTCGCCCCTGGGGCTGACCTTTAACTGTTGTGCAGCATTTAGACTAAGCGTTTTAACACGCTTTTCATTTTCAAACTGGACGGTCAGCCCAAAAGGCGAAGAAACGACAACCTGCTTGTGTTCAAGGCTGGATAGGTCTGTCGTTGTGAGGGCGACCCGTAACTTCATGAAAAAATAGAGCGCCCCATATCAGTTTGTGGATATTGCGCCGTTGTTTGTTCAGACATTGAAAAGTGGCGGAGCAGGAGGGACTCGAACCCCCAACCCCTTTCAGGGCAGCCGCTTTCAAGGCGGTGTCTTCATCCAGCCAGGTCTGCTCCATGGCCCAGAACTCTATTTTACTTTCTTCCGGCGGGAGTTCAATTGCCGGACGCCCAACATGACGATAGATGCACGAAAACCTAAAGATGTTTCCAACGAGCAGAAGTTATCAATAGAAAGAAACAGAGATGGATGGATAGATTGATTGGCTGATTGAGCTCACCAAGGCTTACCAACTGTTTGAACCAATCGGATAAAGTTAGAAGCAATGGCAAAGGCTGGAAATACAGAACGGCTGGACACAATTGTCGTGGAGAGAGGTCTCTTTACGACCAAGGAATCCGCGCGCACCGCGATCATGGAAGGTTTGGTGCTGGTTGATGGCAAACCGGTAACAAAGCCTGGTCATGCGGTCAAAACCCAGGCTAAGGTCGAGCTTTCGCCTTCCTATCAGCCTCCCAAGTATGTGAGCAGGGGCGGGCTCAAACTGGAAAAGGCACTGGCAGAGTTTCAAATAAGTCTGACGGGGCGAGTTTGCCTCGACATCGGTGCATCGACTGGCGGTTTTACTGATTGCATGCTGAAACATGGAGCTGGTCGTGTTTATGCAGTCGATGTCGGATACGGGCAGCTTGACTGGACTTTGCGCAACGACGAGCGTGTAAAAGTGCTCGAACGAGTCAATGCACGCAACCTGACTGCCTCTATTCTTTACGGTGAAACTGAAACGGACGCCAGAGCCGATTTCGCCAGCATGGATGTTTCCTTCATTTCTGCCTTCAAGGTTTTACCATCGGTCTTGCAAGCAATGGATGAGAGAAAGTCGGAACTTGTCATTCTTGTGAAGCCGCAATTCGAAGCTGGGCGGCAGTTTGTGGGGCACGGAGGCGTGGTTCGCGATCCTGCTGTTCACCTGGATGTTTTGAACATGGCAAATACAAAGTCCGGCGAACTGGGTTTACACACTCAATCTGTAAGTTATTCGCCTATAAAAGGTCCAAAGGGAAATATCGAGTTTCTTCTTCATCTCTCTCGTGAGAAGTCCAGCGCCCAGGCGGATCTTGCTTTGCTCGTCGAGAAAGCACACCGCGAACTGGCCGCCCACAAAGAGGCCGAAGAATAAACCCAATAATGGTTTCACTAAAGGGTCGATGAATACTATGGTTTCTGCAAATCGCGTTTGGCGGTGGCTGAAATCGTCACGATTACAGTATCTGCCAATTTCTGGAAAACCACTTCAGGACGCTTAATCTGGTGATCTTTGAAAGGTATATTGAAGGTGCTCTTAATTTGAATCAAATCACAGTGCTCGAACTTGCTTTGCGTCGTTTCGCAGTTTTTGAAAAAGGTCAAATCAACAGGCACCGTTTTCTTTACCGTTACTCCGTGCAGAGCAAAATCGCCAGTGGCTTTGATTGTGACTTTCTGTTTGTCCTTCAAAATGCCCGTCACGCCTGGCTGTGACTTAACTGTAAAAGTGGCTTTTGGAAACTTTTTCGTCTCCAGAAAATTGTCGCGCATATGCTCGTTGCGTAAGGGAATGCCGGTATCGATCGTTGCCAGGTCGACATCAAAAGTTGCAGTAAATGGTTTGGAAAGGTCCAGTGACTCATCAATACTGACTTTGCCGGAGATATTACTTGTTTTGCCGACGATCAATTCAATCGGTGCGTCGGACGTAAAGCTCACAGAATCGCGGTTTTTGGGATCCCCGACAACGTAGTTCAACTGCTTGGCGCTGACTGCGGTCGAACCAATGGTGAGAACGATTCCAGCCGCCGCAAGTGCGGTTAAGAGTTGTTTGTTTCGCATGATGTTTATTAACCTACCTTTCTTTCGCCCACAAAGAGATTGATTTCATGGAATTGTTCTATCAATTCAATGACGTCTGTGATTGCTGATTCCGGATTACGATTCGGATTCAGTTCTACACAACGTTTTGCTAAATCTGCATATGAACTCGCAGCAGCTTCAGAAAGCAGCACTTGCGCATTGTCATCGAGTTCTACAATGCGTACTTTGTGCGAAAAAGGATCGCGGTACATGGCTATGTGACTTCTTTCCGGCGCGAACTTCTTTCGTGTTCCTTTGCCTTCGTCCAGCAAATCTACAATCGTCTGAATCGGATATTCATAGGTGCGCACCGAGAGGGTCGGATTTAGCTTAGGACCTAGAGAGACGAATGCTTGCGGATTGCTGAGCGGAGTTCTTTCCGTGACACTAATAGTGGTATCAACTTCCAGCAGTTCCATTTCCAGCCACTCGTAGTCAGCAAGTTCGGTGAGGTATGGACGTTTTTCCAAAAGATCTGCGCAGTGTTCTGCCACAAACTGCGGAAAACGTCTTGCCGAGCTGTTTAGATGGAAGTGATCGGGCGGAAATACTTGCACGTATTTCTTCACGACCTTCTCCCAGTTGTTGCCCAAAAGTTGGGCGCAATAAGGGTAGATAGACGTGAGAACATCAGTGTGACCATAGCCAATCAAGCGAGCGTAAAGGCGTGCGCCATCAGCATCGAACTCTTCTGTTTCCAAAAGACAATTCAATGATTGTGCGCTTTCTACCGGCTGTCTTTCCATCCAAATAGATGTAAGCGTTTTCTCTATTTCACGCAGAGAGGACACGAGCGTGTTTTACCTCCGCCGAATCTTTGCGACCTAAAGGTGCAGCTTTTCTCTCATAATGCTTCAACGTGGACGCGGCTCGTGGGGCTGAACCCGAACGTCTGACTTCATTTGCTGCATCACTGATTTTGCGGATCCTGTCCACTTCGGCAAGTATCTCTTCGAATTCTGGGAAATTCTGATCTCGCTCGAGCATAACGCCCTTTGCTTCGACTCTTTCAAGAACGTATTGAAGTAATTCGAAGACCGGCTCTATAACCGCGGAGCCATGCGTATCGATAACATATTCACTGCCTTGTTTGTGACCGGCGACGTGAATTTGAACGGTACGTTCAAGCGGAATTTGATCGAGATAATGATACGGATCGAAGTTGTGATTCAAGCTGTTGACGTAAACGTTATTAACGTCCAAAAGCAGCCCGCAATCAGCCTTTTCTAAAACTTCCGCGAGGAACTGCGAATCGTTCATTTCGCTTCCAGGCACGTTCATGTAATAGGAGATATTCTCCAGAAGAAATGGTCTGCCGATTATCTCCTGCACCCGTTTTACCTTTTCGGCTATCAAATTGATAGCTTCTTTCGAGCGAGGCAGCGGCAACAGGTCGTGCATATAGATGCCGTCGCAACTCGTGAAGCAGAGATGATCGCTGAACCATGGGGCATCAATGAGATCGAGCAGTTTTTTCAGTTTGCTCAAATACTCGCTGTTGAGGTCATCTGTGCTTCCGATGGAAAGATTGATCCCATGTGTGACTAGAGGGAACTCATTACGCGCCGACTCGAGTCGTTCGCGGCAAGCTCCCCCTAGTCCCATATAGTTCTCCGGCACCAGCTCAAGCCAGTCGATTCTGTTTTTGCTCTCCAACGTTTCTGCAGCTAACTCTCTGCGCAGGCCTAGCCCAATGCCAAGATTGGGTAGACGTTTTTTCGTGTCCAGAAAGTCAGGCATAACATCTCAGGCGAAATAAAACTGAATTCGACTGGCAAAAAGCTGATGAAAAAATAGCGCCACACCAGTAGTGAGCGCTAATTCTTACTTGGATTCTTTGCTTTTGCAGGCGCTTTCTTTGCCTTTGCAAGAGCTTTCTTTGCCTTTGCAGGATCCTTCTTTTCCTTTGCATGAGCTTTCTTTGCCCTTGCAGGATCCTTCTTTGCCTTTTTCTTTGCTCTTGCAGGAGCTTTCTTTGCCCTTGCAGGAAGCTTCAGAGCCTTTAGCTTTCTTGGTGCTCTTTTCGGTCTTCTTCTCTACCTTGGTTGTTTCTTTGGTTTCGGTAGATGTGGTTTCGTCAGCAGCGCGTGCGGCGCCGTTGAGAGTAAGACCGAGTACTGCCAAGAGAGCAGCGGCCAATTGTGTCTTTTGCATGTTGTCCTCCCTGAACGTTTAGACAATGAGCCCCAAGGGAGACAATCTCCCTATTCATGGGCACATGAGCGTCATCCTAGGTCACCCTGATTAACAAAAAGCCATTTGTGTGTAATAGCTGTGTAAAATCGCAAACCCCCTGAATACTATTGGTTGGTGGGTTTTAAATTTCTTCACATAAATGACTACTTTTTCTCGACCTTAGTCTCTTTCTTCACTTCGGTCTTGGAATGAGCTTCGGAAGCAGCTTTTGCTCCTTTCTCATCGGTTCCGCAAGAACCTTTTCCGCAGGCCGCGTCTTTTCCAGACTTTTTGGTGGTCTTTTCAGTTGCCTTTACAGTGGTTTTTGCTGCTTTTCCGTCTTCTTTGGTCGTGGTTTTTTCCTTGACCTTAGTTGTAACGGCGTCTTTTTTATCAGTCACAGTTGTGGTTTTGTCTGTCGTTGTCGACGCCTTGGTTACTTCTTTGTCCGCAGCCATTGCGGCGTTTGTTGCTACAAGACTTACTACTGCAGCAATTAGAGCTGCGTCGAATCTATTTTTTGCTTCCATTTTTGAACATCCTTCAAATGAGGGGTGTAATCTCGAACAGTCAAATATTTACCAACAAGGCAGGGCTGAGTTCAACGGCATATTATTGACCGTTAAGAAAGGATCTCGCTGCGGTTGTTTTGAAACCCGGAATACATATATATAGGTACGAAGCCGCGAGTGGTTGTCAGGCATTGTTCTAGGAGACCAGGTCCGATGAATGGAAATTCGAATCCCGTGCAACTGAATGTTCTCTATCTGCATGGGTTTGGCTCATCCCCGTCATCAATAAAAGCGCTTCGCTTCAAAAGCATGCTCGAAGAAAATGGTGCGCAAGTTGAAATTCCGGATTTGAATTTTCCATCGTTCAGAGAAATGACTCTTGCAACACAACTTGAGCTGCTCGAAAACAAGATCGATCAATTGCCTTCCACTATTCCGCTTGTTCTTTTTGGATCAAGCATGGGAGGTCTTCTTGCATCACTGCTATCGCAGAAGAATAAATCGATTTCTGCACTCGTTCTTCTTGCTCCAGGATTTGGAATTGCTCGACGCTGGAAAGAGTTTGTCACAGCAGAGGAATACGATAAGTGGCAGAAAACTGGTGAACATCATTTCTATCATCACGCGCATGATGCTCATATGCCATTGAGCTACGAATTCGCAAGAGTGATGGAGAGTATGAAGACCGAAGATCTTTCAGTCGAACAGCCGTGCCTTGTTTTTCACGGAGTAAATGACACTACCGTTCCAGTGGAAGAGAGCAAGAAGTTTGCTAGTCAAAATAAGTCGGTTGATTTGCGAATACTCGATGACGATCATCAATTGCTCAACTCGGTCGATCATATGCTTAGCGAGTCCAAGTTGTTCCTGCAGAATCATCGACTCGTCAAATCTTGAGCGTGTAGGTTCAGTCGATATATTATCGGCAGGTAATAAGAAAGAAGCACCGGTAAAAACCAGTGCTTCTCAATTGGATTAGGTACTTTCCTTACGGAAGTTTCTAGCCTGCTGCGTCAGAAGCTGCCGGTGCGGCTACTTTCTTTTTCGCGGTCGACTTTCTTTTCTTCGCTGGTGCCTTTTTAGCGCCGGCTTTCTTTGCTGGGGCCTTTTTGGCTGCAGCTTTCTTAGCGGGTGCCTTCTTTGCTGCTGCTTTTTTCTTAGGAGCTGCTTTCTTAGCGGCTGCTTTTTTAGGAGCTGCTTTTTTGGCTGCTGCTTTCTTCTTAGGAGCTGCTTTCTTAGCTGCTTTCTTCGGAGCTGCCTTCTTAGCGGCTTTCTTAGGAGCAGCTTTCTTAGCAGTGGTCTTCTTTGCAGCTGCTTTCTTCGGAGCAGCCTTCTTCGCAGCGGCCTTCTTCGGAGCTGCTTTCTTAGCAGTAGTCTTCTTAGCTGCTTTCTTCGGAGCTGCTTTCTTAGCGGTTGCTTTCTTTGCAGTTCTCTTCTTAGCGGCTTTCTTCGGCTTGGCGGTTTCGGCGCCAGCTTCATCGGCCATAGCTGCAGCTGGATTTACTTTCTTAGCTGCTGCTTTTCTCTTCTTAGGTTTAGCTGCCATTTATTTCTCCTCCCGAGAATTTGTTTGGCGGTTAGGAAAGTTGCTTTGCACTGGACTAGTAATAGTTTTGTGCTTAGAACCGTGTCTCAGTCTCTATTTGAGTCGGACCCTATGCCACCATTGATACTAAGAGTACGAATGTTTTTCAATTTGCACTCTATCAATCACACCACACGTTTAATACATTACTTTCTATTGGCCAAAATTGCAATATATGGATCGACGTGTGCAAGTGATCGAATCGCTCAATTTCGATGATCGATCTGCGATTGCATTTCAATGAAACCCGCATGGTGAGCCAACTCTATTTTGGCACCACCACTGATGGCCCCTCGTTTGGGGGAGGAAAAAAAAATTTTTCGAGTTTGAAACAATTTTTTCCGGATTTCGGATCGGCGGAGGCAAAAATTTCTGTTTTGACTTCAATTGAGATGTGATTTCAAAACACTCACTG
>DTSE01000235.1 GCA_012965515.1 Candidatus Melainabacteria bacterium
AGGAAAGTAACGACGCCAGAGGTCACACCTAGGGCACGCGCCTCCTCAACGGCTTTGCCGATGACAACCTGGTGCCCGGGATGAACTCCGTCAAAGAAACCAAGCGCAATGGCTGAGCTTTGAATCAGGCCCGGTTTGGCTTCGGTGAAAACTTTCAAGAGTTGAATCCTTAGGGTTCGGCAGAGTTCTTAGCGTAGTACTAAGACGGCAATTCTGTATATTGCCGGACGCAAAGTATTCTATCCCAATGGTTGGGGGAAACCTTACCTCAGAACTGTTTTATCTCAAAGCGTGTCGAAAGGGCTAAATCTCTAATGGTTGTGCGGTTTTCACCGTTTCAATTATGATCGCAAACATGCTAAAATCTGAGCTGGCGATCAGCGAGGGAAAAGAGATCAAAGCCTCTCTCTGTGCGGCATTCCAATATGAATGCTGGTTCCGTCCCCGGTTAGTGGTCGCTAAATTGGCAATCTGATTTGGTGGAATAAATGGCGAAAAAAGAGGGTTCTAGCGCGGTGACGGACGATCTCAAAGACGACCAGGAGCCGGAAAAGGCAGAGCAGGTCGAAAAGCAACCGAAAGAAAGGGTTGAAGCTAAGGACTCCGATTACTCAGCCGCTACCATTGACGTCTTGGAGGGCTTGGAAGCCGTCCGCAGAAGACCCGGTATGTATATCGGCTCGACAGGACCGAAAGGACTCCACCACCTGGTCTGGGAAATTGTGGATAACGCGGTCGACGAAGCACTGGCCGGCTTTTGCACCCGCATCGAAGTAACAGTCAACGAAGACAATTCCGTGACAGTACTCGACAACGGACGGGGCATTCCGACCGACATCGTTGAGAAAACAGGCAAGAGCGCCGTAGAAACGGTATTTACAGTGCTGCACGCGGGCGGTAAGTTCGGCGGCGGCGGATACAAAGTGTCCGGCGGTCTCCACGGCGTAGGCGCTTCGGTTGTAAACGCACTTTCTGAAAAGCTGGAAGTGGAAGTTCACCGCAACGGCAAGATTCACAAGCAGGTCTACAGGCGCGGCGATGCTGACGGCGGATTGACGATTGTCGGCGACTCCGATTATCGCGGTACGAAAGTAACCTTCTGGCCGGACAACGAAATCTTTCACGACATCAATGAAGACAACGAACGCGAGTTGATCGTCATCCAGTTCGATATTCTCATCAACCGCCTGAGAGAAATGGCGTTCCTTAATAAGGGACTGTGCATGGTTCTCACGGATATGCGTGAGATGGAAGACGGCAAGCCGAAGTCTTTGACTTTCCACTACGAAGGCGGTATCGCCAGCTTCGTCGAATATATCAACGATACTCGTACTGCATTGCACAAGCCGCCGCTGTATTTCGAGTTGGAGAAGGACGATGTCGTTGTTGAGTGCGCTCTGCAATGGACAGACATGTACTCAGAATCAATTTTCACTTTCGTCAACAACATCAGCACAAGCGATGGTGGAACACACCTTACCGGCTTCCGCAACGCTCTGACACGCGTAATCAATGACTATGCTCGCCAGCAAAATTTGATCAAAGAATCGGAAGCCAACTTCACTGGTGAAGATGCACGCGAAGGCTTGACGGCTATCGTCAGCGTCAAAGTCTCCGAACCGCAATTCGAAGGTCAGACCAAAGAACGTCTGGGCAACCGCGAAGTGCAAGGTATCGTGCAAGCCGTTACAACTGAAAAGTTGAAAGATTGGCTGGAGTTGAATCCAAAAGAATCGAAGAACATCATTCAAAAAGCGGTTCTGGCAAGGCAAGCGCGTGAACAAGCGCAAAAGGCAAGACAACTTGTTCGCCGCCAATCGGCATTGGAAAATTCTTCATTGCCTGGAAAACTCGCTGACTGCTCGGATAGAGATCCGGGTCGCTGCGAAATCTACCTTGTAGAAGGTGACTCCGCAGGCGGCAGCGCGAAGATGGGTCGCAATCGCGACTTCCAAGCAATCTTGCCATTGCGCGGAAAAATCTTGAACGTAGAGAGAGTTCAACCTACACGCATCTACGAAAACGCTGAAGTTCAAGCAATGATTCAGGCGCTTGGACTAACAGTCAAAGAGGACGATGAAGAAACCGGCGGCAAGAGCACTGGCTTGCTCAGACCGAACGCAGTCAATCTCGACTTGGCGAAGATTCGTTATCACAAAGTGGTCATCATGACAGACGCGGACGTCGACGGCAGTCACATCCGCACGCTGCTGCTCACATTCTTCTTCCGCTACGCCAGACCGCTGGTAGAAAGAGGTTATGTATACATCGCCATGCCGCCGCTCTATAAAGTGGAGAAAGGCAAGCGCACGGAATACTGCTACAACGAACACAAGCTGGAAGCAATTCTTGCCGAGATGGGCGAAAAAGCAGTAGTTCAGCGATTCAAAGGTCTTGGTGAAATGATGCCGGAGCAATTGTGGGACACCACAATGAATCCGGAGACACGCACCTTGAAACAGGTAACTGTCGAAGATGCAACGGAAGCCGAGCATATTTTCGACCTGCTCATGGGCGAGTCGGTAGGACCGAGACGCGAGTTCATCGAAAGCAACTCCTATCTCGCCAGCCTCGACGTATAAGAAGTAGCGAGTCGACGTTTGCATACATCCGCTCGGCTCGAACTTGAAAACACAAGCGCACAAGAAAGAGACCAATGGTCAATGTCGCCAACATAGTCACCGTTTCCCGGGTCGGTTTGGCGTTGATTGCCATTTATCTGCTCAGCCTGCCTGGCGAGGGTATTCGCTGGGCAGCTTTTTGGCTGACTGCATTCGTCATTTACGCTGATGCTCTGGATGGCTACCTGGCGCGCAAGTTGAATCAAGCCTCGAAGTTCGGCGGCATACTCGATATCGCAGGCGACCGCGTGGTCGAGATGGCATACTGGATCGCCTATGCTGCGTTTCAATGGGTGCCGCTTTGGGTTCCGCTCCTCTTTACCGTGAGGGGAACCTTCGTAGACGCCATCCGCTCGCATGCGAGCGAACAGGGATACACGGCGTTCGGCGCCAAGACAATGATGCAGAGCGGATTGGGCAAGTTTCTCGTGGCGTCGAATTTCAGTCGCTTCACATATGCTGTTTGCAAGGCGTTAGCTTTTTGCTTATTGATTGCAGCGCGGACGGAAATGTTTGCGAAGACGCCACTGCTTATGGTGGCAGATGTTCTCGTTTACATCACCTGTGTCTTTTGCGTTTTGCGCGGGCTGCCGGTTCTTCTTGAATCATCGTTTCTCTTCAAGACGGATGTCGCGCCGGAAGCAAAACCAGCGAATAACAGTGAACCGGAAACGACCAAGTAGGCTGCTCTGGCATTGCCGCTGCCCGGACTATGATGAGGAGGCGCTGAATACCGACACGGCAGCGTCTATAACTTGATTGGGATCCAACTGGATCAAGCAATTGTGTTTTGTCAATGTTTTCTTTTCATCGCATGCAGAACACTTGATCGATTTGTCGAATACCGCTTGATGCTTTGCACCATATGGGCGCCAACGATTGGGGTCGGTCGGACCGAAGATTGCGATAGTGGCGGTGCCCACTGCAGCGCTAAGATGCGCAGGTCCGGAATCCACGCATACGGCGAGCTGCATCATTGCATACAGTGCCATGCTTTCACGCAAGGATAAACGTCCGGCAGCATTGACGCCGCGTACACCGGAGCCGGCAATCAGTTCATTATTCAATTGGACGTCGCGTTCTGCACCCGAGAAATAGAAAGTAGCATCAAATCTCTCCTCTAAGCTCTTCAAAATTTTGAGCCAATTTTCTGCCGGATACATTTTGTCGGGATGAGCAGCAGCTGCATGAATGAGAATCTTCATGCCACTCTCGTTCAGCTCTGGAAATAGGTTTCGCACCTTTGCCGACTCGTCCGGCGAAATCCAGGCTTCCAATTCTCGATTGGTAATCTGCACTCCGGCAGTTTGCAAAATATCGAAGAGCGATTCCACTTCGTGAACGTCTTTACGCCAATTCACAGGATGTGAAAGCAAGAACTTTCTTCCTTCCGTGGCGTATCCAATTCGCAAAGGCGCGCCTGTAAATAAGGACAGGAAACCGGAAGACAAAGATCTTTTCAAAACAAATACGCAGTCGTATTTTCTCTTTCTGAGCATAAAGGCATAGTGCCAATAGTTTTTCGCTTTGCCTTTCCCGCTGTCGTACTTGTGAAAGCGAGTGGTGTCGAACACAATCAGTTCATTCACATAAGGGCAATTCTCGAGGACACTTCCGCTTTGCGGACCGACGAGCACGTCGATAACAGCGTCAGGGCAAGCCTGCCGCAGGTTTCGCAAGAAGGGAACCGTGAGGATGGTGTCGCCAATAAACCGATAACGAATGACGAGTATTCGCTTGGCGTTTTTCAGCAAGTTTGGACTTTGAAAAGCAGACATATCGTTTTCAAATCATCATTTAGGCTTATGCTTCTTCTTACGACTACCGGATTTTCCCGCGCTTCCGTCATCTTTGGTGCTTTCGCCGCCTGGCGAAGTCGCAGAATCTGAATCTTGCTTGCCGCGTTTCAATTCACTCTCCAATTTTCCCTTCATCATCTCAGAGATATGAGAAGGCAACGGTCCGAGCCACTCCACGCCAATCTCCACAGAGATCAGATGCTGGTTAAGCCGATCATGCGGGGCAATCTTGACCATGTCCTTTTCTGTGGTCACAACAGCCGAGGCATTTGATTCACGCATCAGTTTTTCCAGCATCTTCAGTTCATCCGGCGTGTACCAGTGATGGTCGGAGAAACTTTTCAGGTGCACTACCGTGCAGCCAAGCTGGTTGAGTGTGGCTGCAAAACCTTCGGGTCTAGCCACTCCGCAGAAGGCAACCACTCTTTGCCCCTTCAGCTGCTCTAGAGGAGCGGCACCATTATTGGTGCGGAGTCGTTTCGGAACGAAACGTGCCTCTGCAATCTCTGCTCTTTCTGCATGATTGCGAATTTGCGCTCGCAGTTTCTCGAGACGCTCATTATCAGGATGGGCTGGGACCTTTGTTATAACAACCACACGCGCGCGATTGAGCGCAGAGAGAGGTTCTCGCAATCTGCCGGCCGGCAGCAGCATATCGTTTTCAGGATCGTCGTTGTAGTCTACTAGAACAACATCAAGATCGCGCTCGAGTCGAATGTGCTGAAAGCCGTCATCAAGAACAATCGCATCGGCTTTGTATTCTTCAATTGCAATTGCTGCCGTTTCAGCGCGGCTGCTGCCGACGATGACAATTGCTTCGGGAACCGACAGGGCGATAAGCAGTGGCTCATCACCTGCTTCTTCGCAGAGGGCGAATTCGCCTTGTCCATTGGAGACGACAGTGATCTTCTCTTTCGACTTTCTCGCATATCCGCGACTGAGAACGGCAACCTTGTAGCCTGCGGCTATTAACCGGCGCGTGATATCAATGGCCATCGGCGTTTTGCCAGTGCCACCACAGGTGATGTTACCGATACTGATTACAGGAACGGGCAATCTGACCCGCTTCATATATCCTTTCGAGTAAGCTGCAAGCCGGAAGTATGAACCTATGCCGTAACCTAACGAAAGCGGGCTGATCAGCCCGTACAGAAGTTTTTCCCGCGAGGTTTGAGGATTCCCCCAGCTCATGCTGTTACACCTCTTTCTTGCTTTGACTCACCGGACGGCTTAGGTTCCGCGGCAGGCCCAGCTTCTTCGAGTTGATTACCATCAGCGCTAAGACCGAGCGTTTCTTCTAAAATCGCCAGTCCTTTTTTGACTGCTCCCTGACTGTCCAAAAGCAGCTTATTGCCGCGCTCTCCAACTTCCTGCCTGAGGGCCGAGTCACTGAGCAATTTCTGCAATTCCAGGGCCATCTCGTTGGCGTTTTTCACAACGAATAAAGCATCTCGATCCTGGAGCAGCCGTGCGAAATCGCGCGTTTTTTCCAGACGCGGGCCGGCAATGACCGGCACATTGTATGTATAAGGCTCCAACACGTTGTGCCCACCGATTGGCGCGATGGTTCCGCCGACAAAAGCGACACTGGCGATGCCATAGAATGACGCAAGATGTCCGATGCTATCGATGAGGTAGACGTCAAAGTCATTTTTGAAGCGCTCTGATTTGGAGTGGCGCAACACAGTAAAGCCGGCTGCTTTGATAAGCTCTGCGGCACGGTCAAAGCGCTGCGGATGGCGAGGAGCGATAATTAATCGGATTGTTTTTTCCGGCAATTGTTTCAATACCCTGGTGTAGGCATCGAGCACTGCAGTCTCCTCACCTTCATGAGTGGAGCCGGCGATGAAGACCAAGTCGTCAGGTCCAAGTGCGACATCGTCGCGCAACTTTTCAATTTCTTCTTTCGATTTGGGTTTCAATCCATCGCACTTGAGATTGCCCATGATCTCGATGGGCACAGCGCCGTCAGTAAGCTCTTTGTAGCGCTCACCTTCATTAGCTGTCTGGGCGCCGATCCGCTCGATCATTTTTACGTAGCGATGAAAGAAAGGCTTGATGCGGCAATATGACTTGAATGAACGCGGTGAGATTCTACCGTTAACGATGACCACGGGAACCCTGCGACTCTTGCACTGGCTGATCAAACCGGGCCACATCTCGGTTTCAACTATCACAAACAAAGCTGGATTGATGGCGTCCAGCCAGGATTTCAGGGCGAAGTAAGTATCGTAAGGGAAATAAATTACCTGCGCGATGTCGCCGACGCGCTCTTGTGCAAGTTTCTGCCCTGTGCCAGTGGTTGTGGAAACGACAAGCGGTCGGCTCGGATACTTCTCATGGACGGCCTTTATGAGCGGATACGCAGCGTTGAACTCGCCCACTGATACGGAATGAAACCAGATAGGCTTGTCGCTTGCGGCTTTCAAATGTTCTCGAACCGCAGTCGGGATAAAACCAAGCTTCTGCGAAACACCAAAGCGTGCTTTACTGCTGAAAATCAGCACCGGCCAGGCAAGCAGGAGTAATAGGGTGATTCCGATGTAATAAATGACTGTCACTGGTTCAGTGTAACCGCGTGCCTGTCCGGCTGCCAGACATTCAGCTTAATGGTGGGAATTTTGGCAAAATCTGCTTAACAGGAGAAACTAAAACACAAACAGGGTTAGACTTTTGCTTGCAGCAGCAAAAGAGGTGGACGTGACATTTTCGCTGGCGATAATTGCCGCTTTTCTTGCATCGATATTGACATTCTTTACGGGCTTCGGGCTTGGAACCGTACTTCTGGCTGTTTTTGTCCTGATTTTCCCTGTCGCAGCGGCCATTGCAGCAACTGCTGTCGTTCATCTTGCAAACAACATATTCAAGGTGATTTTGATGGGGCGACATGCCCGAATGGATATACTGCTGCGATTCGGAGTTGCAGCTCTGCTTGCCGCATTTGCAGGCGCATACTTGTTGAATTGTATTGACAGTCAACAAACGGTTCTCAGCTATGAGCTGCTGGGGAGAAAGCTTAAAACGACGCCGGTGCGGATAGTTATAGGCTTCTTGATGGCATTTTTTGCCTTATTGGATCTTTTCGGGGTTTCCGAAAAATGGGTGATTGAACCGAAGTGGATGCCGGCAGGTGGCGTTCTCAGCGGTTTTTTCGGGGGTTTGTCCGGTAATCAGGGTGCTTTCAGAACAATGTTTCTGCTCAAGTCCGGCCTGACAAAAGAGGAATTGATCGGCACCGGTGCCGCAATTGGTTTGCTAGTGGACATTGGGCGTCTGACGATTTACTGGCGCCAGGTCAACGGTCCGGATTTGCCAATGCAATTTCCACTTCTAGCGGCTGCCACTGGGTCGGCAATTATTGGCACCATAATCGGCAACAGACTTTTGAAGAAAGTGTCGCTCAAGAAGATTGAAATCGCCGCATCTGTGTTGCTCTTAGCGATCGCAGCCGGGCTATCTACTGGATTATTCTGAGATTCTTCTTGCCGCGTGCCCGAATGTTTCTCCAGATCATGCGCCAGCGCATAAGACGAATGGGTTTATTCATGTCGTTTTCTCGCACTCCACAACGGCTCAATCGCCATTGGGGTGACGTTTCAAGACATATAGAGGTTCCAAGAACTGCAACTTACGTATATCTGTCCCTGAATGAGGAAACATGATTTCATGGTCTTATGTCAAAAGTTCTACAAAAACAAATCGCCTTCTGGCTCTCGGCGTTTTCACTGCACATCTTTTTGGGCAGTGTCTCTGCCATTTCGGCAGGGGCACATAGTGAAGTTGATGCAGATGCTGATGAAAAACAGCTCCAAAAGCTGAATGCAGGATTGAAGCGAAAGGCTACGGACATACGTCTGCTTCAAAAACGGTCAAAACTGCTACTAGAAATGGAGCGTCCGCAACAGGCAATAGAAGATTGCAACACGATCCTCAAAGTCGAACCTAATAACGCGCAGGCCTTGAGCGACATGGCCTGGGCGAAAAATCAGCAAGGTAAGTTTTCCGAGGCTTTAACCTATTGTGCAAATGCGCTGAAGAAAAATCCGAAATATTTCAAGGCTTTCTATAATCGTGCCACCGCCCATGCAGGCTTGAAGCAGTTTCCGGAAGCAATCAAGGCCTATTGCCAATACATTGCATTCAAACCGGACGACGCAGAGGCTTATGATGAACGAGCGCACTGCTATGGTCATCTACAGCAATACGACAAGGTGATTGAAGATTGCACACTGGCGATTAAGTATGATCCTGAAAACGCTCATTCTTACATGCAGCGCGGGCATGCAAGATCAGTCCTGGAGCAATATGATCCGGCAATAGCCGATCTCAAAAAAGCGATAGAACTTGATCCTAAAAGCGCATGGGCCTACAAAGGACTGGGCTGGGTTTATGGGGCTCGCGAACAGTATGCGAAATCGATTGAATACTACGATCTGGCAATCAAAAACGATCCCAATTTCGGCGAGGCCTTCGCATCTAGGGGCTACTCGAAAATTGAAACTAAGGATTTCAAAGGCGCAATAGCGGATACAACGCGCGCAATCGAACTCGATCCAAACGATGGATTCCCGTATGGTTGCCGAGGCTATGCGAAAAAGAATCTCCACGATTACAAAGGGGCGGAAGCAGACTTTTCTAAAGCACTGAAGATAAACCCGGAAAGTGTGTGGGCACTCGTAAACCGCAGTCACGTACGATTTGCGCAGGGAAACCTGATGGGTGGTCTGGAAGACTTTGCCGATGGACACAGGCTTCAAAAGAAGGAATCGAGCAAATTACTCAAACAGTCTGCTGATCAGATGTTTGGAAAGGAAGCAAAGTCTGCAAAAGGATTTGTCGATTCACTCTTCAAAGACTTGAAGTGACCATCTATAGCAAGTCCAAAGCACCGACGTCGACTGCCATTTGCAGATCGCCCGGCATTCGCTTGGCGCGCAGGAAATTGCCGATCAGTTTGCGTCCTTCCTCGCCAGCCAGATTTTTTATTATCAAATGGAAACGGAATTTGTTTCTCAAACGCTCGATAATACACGGCGCCGGACCGAGAATCTTTACTTCGCTCAAACCGATGGATTCCTCGAGCTGATGCCCGATTTCCTCCGCCAGACGTTCGCACGCACTTTCAGTTGCAACCGGATCGACGCCGGCAACAACTACGCGAATAATTTGACTGAAGGGCGGATACTGAAATAATTCACGAGATTCCAATTCACTACCGGCAAAGGATTTGTAATTGTGAGCCTGTGCCCATGCGATAACCGGCATGTCGCAATTGTAGCTTTGGAAAATCACAGCGCCTGGGTGTTTGCCGCGTCCTGCTCGACCGGAAACTTGCGTCAGAAGTTGAAATCCGCGTTCCATAGATCGATAATCCGGCATGTTGAAGGCAGCATCGGCAGCCAGCACGCCGACAAGGGTAACGCGCTCGATATCCAGGCCTTTGGCTACCATTTGCGTTCCAATCAAAACGTCGGCTTCGCCCGAGGCAAATTTCGAAAGTAGCCGCTCATGGGCGCCTTTGGTTTGAGCGACGTCGCTGTCCAAGCGAATCACTTTTGCATCAGGAAATCTTTCCAAAACTTCTTCTTCTACTCTTTGCGTTCCCAAACCATACTGCTTGATGAACGGTCCTTTGCAAGAAGGACAAAGTTTGAGGCCATTGAGCGTGAATGCACAATGGTGGCAAGCCATGTATCCTTCGGACTGTCCTAGTTTTTGGTGATAGACCATGGAGACGCTGCAATTTTTGCAGCGGACAACAAATCCGCAGGCACGGCAAAAAACATGGTTGGCATAGCCGCGCCTGTTGATGAGAAGAATGATTTGCTCATTTGCATTGAGCCGCTCCTGAACAGCGCCTGCCAGGACGTTTGAAAATATGCTGCGATTGCCCTCGGAAAATTCGTGACGCATGTCGACAATGTTCACCGCGGGCAGTGCTTGTTTGAAAACACGCTCTGGAAGCTCCAGAATTTTTCTTTCTTCCAAGGCGCGTTTGTATGTTCCTACATCAGGAGTAGCACTGCCCAAAAGCAGCAATGCGCCTTCTCTTTCAGCTCTCTGCTCGGCGATTTCTCTGGCATGATAGCGAGGTGCCGGACTGGATTGCTTGTAACTTCCATCATGCTCTTCATCGAGAATAATCAGTCCTAGTTCCGGCATATGCACCAGAATTGCCGATCGAGCACCAAGCAAAACCTTAACGTCGCCAGACTTGATCCGGCGCCAGGTATCGTAGCGCTCACCCGGGCTGAGGGCACTATGCCAGACAGCAACATTTCCGCCAAAGCGAGTCTTTAGGAGTCTGGAAAGTTGTGGAGTCAAACTTATTTCCGGCACCAGAAGTAGTGCCGTTCGTCCACTTTCCAAACACTCTTCCATCAAACGAATGTAGATTTCGGTCTTTCCGGAACCGGTTACTCCGTGCAAAAGCCATGGTTGTGAATTGACACTTTTTAGGCGACCACCAGGCTTTGCGGGATCACGTTCGATCTGGCGAATGTTGCCATCGAAGCAATCTTGAAGAGATTGTTTGAGCGTGGCAAAAACTTTCTCTTGTTGCTCAGTAAGAGTAATTGCCCCCTTTGCTTTGGAGGCAAGTGTCTCCACCGACGCCATCGGATCGCGCACCAATTCTTCTTCGACAAAGACTACAATGCCATCTTCTTCCAGCCTTTTAACCGTGCCGGAGGTGGTTTTTGCTTCTTCCAGCAATTGCTTGAGCGGCATTTGTCCGCCGGCGCGACTAAGAACTGTTACAACTTCCCTTTGGCGTGATGTTTTTGGTTCACCAGCTCCCAAAGCCACACAGCGCTGCGTCTTCGGTTGAGTACCTGCCTCGGTTTCGGAAGTGATGGTGACGACATTCTCTTGCCTGAGCAAAGTCAAGGCCCGAAAAAACTGTCCCTGGGTTTGCTTCACCTTTTTCTGAAATCGTTGCTTGGCTGCGCTTACAGCAAGCACGCCGCTCTTTGATTCTTTTAAAACTTCAACGACCGCCCTGGCCGCCTTATCTTTGTAATAAGGTTGCATCTCGAAAGGAACGATAGCGAAAGCAGCTTCGTTGAGCGTTATCACTCGCTTTGTCTTGGGAGCTGCGATCGAAGGTATAGCGGCCTGTATGACGTCAGATATATTGCATAAATAGAAATCGGCTATCCAGTGAAGCAAGCCGACGTAATTGGCATCAAAAGCAGGCTCCGGCACGAGAATGTCGGAAATGTCTTTGAAATTGACGCTTCCTTCGCGATAAATCTCAGGCGTATATGTAAGTGATACAACATAGCCCGCCACCAGACCTTGGGCACCAAATGGCACCAGCACCTGAGCTCCGACAAACGCATCATCTTTGAAGTGATCAGGCACTCTATAGGTAAAGAGACGGTCTTTTAAATCGCGAATTTGAACGTCAAGCGCAACGCTCGCATAAAGCGGCGCTGCATCTATGCCTGTCTGCGCATCCAAACTTGCAGGCCTGTTGCCGGTCAATCTAAATCGCCGCCCTTGAAACAATCTTTTCTCAAATGAGTATAGAGGTGATGTCACTTCAGCGCCCTCCGTCCGAAATAGTCTTGCTTTTCTTTAAAACGTTGAAAGAGGGCAAAAAGTTCAAAAACCTGAGGTTGAAAAGCGCGAATTCCCGAGACCCAAGCAGATCAGGAAAGCAGAAACGACCACCTTGCATGGCTTTTCAGCGCTTGCCAACGATCATGTTTACGCCAATCCGTCTGGAAGCTAAAGCGATAACGCTTAAACTTCCAGACCTAATGGTTCGCGACAAAAATCCGAAGATGCATGTGCGGCAAAGGTTTGCTTATGGCTAAGCGCCGATGACGTATTTTTTCCAGGCGTAATCGCCGGACACTGAATGTTTGGAAATTTCAAAGTGGACATGGCTTTGCGGGCGTCGAGGCGCGCAAAGCAAGGGCATTCCAGCTTCTTTAGGAGTGCGATCGCCTTTCTTGACGTTGCACTTCAAGCAGGCTGCCACCACGTTTTCCCAGTTGTCCGTCCCGCCCTTAGAGCGCGGAATGATATGGTCAATCGTCAAATCATGCCGCTTTTCACTGCAATATTGGCACGTATAAGAATCCCGGTGCAAAACGTTGCGCCGGGACAGACTGATCTCTTTATACGGAATCTTGACGTAACTTCGTAGTCGAATCACAGTCGGTAAAGGGAACTCGGCGTAAACAATTTTGCCGTTATCCTCTATCTGCTCAGCTTTTCCCTTAAGCAGAAGGACAACAGCACGTCTCCACGTACAGATGTTTAAAGGCTCATACGAAGCATTAAGTACTAAAACCTTAGACAAGACCGCTCCTCATGCTACTTAGCATTTGTTTACGTAGAAACATTATAACGATCAAATCCTGAAATTGTCCATAAATAGGTATTTCGAGGATTTCGTGATAGAATTATGGACTTGTCTGTTCCGTGGGAACAGGACAACTGGTCACGGCTTGCGAGTATTTTGCAAGAACGACAACGTTCTGCAGCAGCAAGAATTGGTCCGGGGAAGTGTTGCGTTTGGCGCGCCATTCACTCAATGGGGGGTGCGTTGGAAACATAAACACTTTCGGTACCTACTGCGGTGCCATGGGTTAATTAGTGATCGAAGAAATAAAAGAGATATACAAGCAGTCATACCCCCCGCTAGTACTCACATTGAAATAGGAGCATGAGTCAGCCTTGTCAGTAGCATCAATGAGACAACTGTTGGAAGCCGGGGTCCACTTCGGACACCAAACCCGCCGCTGGAATCCCAAAATGCGCCAGTACATCTACGGCGAACGCAATGGGATATACATTATCGACCTAGAGCAGACGACTCGTGCGCTCGACAAAGCCTGCGATTTCTTGCGAAAGATCGCTTCCGAAAAGAAAAATATCGTCTTCGTCGGCACCAAGAAACAAGCCGCCGACATCATCGAAGAGGAAGCGAAGCGCTGCGGAGCGCACTTTGTGAACCGTCGTTGGTTGGGCGGTATGCTCACCAATTTTGAAACCATTCGTTTGCGCATAAACCGCTTGAAAGAGTTGGAAGAAATGCGCGACACAGGCGACTTTTATCGCCGTCCCAAGAAAGAACTGGCAGTTTTGAACCGCGAATTGTTCAAACTCGAGAAGTCGCTTGGCGGCATCAAGAATATGCGCGGTCGCCCCGACGTTCTTTTTGTTATCGACCAAAAGCGTGAAGACATCGCCGTTGCCGAAGCCAAGAAAATCGGTATCACCGTAGTCGGTATCATCGACACCAACTGCGATCCCGATGGCATCGACTATGTCATCCCCGGCAACGATGACTCAATCCGCTCCATCAAGCTGATTATGAGCAAAGTCGCCGATTCCATCCTGGAAGGCAAGCAAGGTCAAGCCCATACTTTTGAAGAAGAGAAAGCTCTTGTTCAGGAGGAAGAAAGCGCCGCTAAAGTGCACGCCGTTGTCGGCGCCACCACTGTTGCTGTTGCAGAAGACCTTGAAGAAGCCCTTACGGAAGATGAAGACAGCTAATACAGCTGCAAGGGATTTGCTTTAGTTCTAAGTACTCTCAGGCAGGCTGCAAAAACCAGCGGCATGCCACAAGCGAATTGCGAGGAGAAATATGGTCATGGTAGAGATTTCGGCTCAATTGGTTAAAGAGCTAAGAGATAAGTCAGGCGCAGCGATGATGGACTGCAAGAAAGCTCTTGTGGAAGCCAGCGGAGATGCCGAAAAAGCATTTGAAATTCTGCGTCAGAAAGGCGTCGCGTCAGCAAGCAAGAAAGCTTCGCGCTCCGCTTCCGAAGGATTGGTTGTCGGACACATCGCCAATGACGGCAAGTCCGGCGCCCTTATCGAAGTCAATTGCGAAACTGACTTCGTTGCCCGCAACGAAGAGTTCATCCAATTGACCAAAGATCTCGCCGAAACTGCAAATAGCACCAAATCAGCCTCGGTTGAAGCGCTGAACAAGCAGTCCATTAAGGGCACGACCGTTGCCGAGCATGTCACTGCAGCCATCGCCAAAATTGGTGAAAACATCATCATCCGCCGCGCTGCTCTCGAAGACTTGAAAGGCAAAGAAGGCGTCATCGGCATCTATGTTCACGCCTTGGGCGGCAAAATGGGCGCTATCGTCACCATCGAAGCAGACAAGAAAGTTGATGCTGAAAAAGCGGCAGCTCTTGGCAGAGATGTCGCAATGCATATCGTTTCGGCCAAACCTCAATTTGTCAGCAAGAACGATATTCCTGCAGAAACAATTGAAAACGAACGCCGCATTGAAGCCGGAAAGCAAGACTTGGCCGACAAGAAGCCGGAGATGCGCGAAAAAATCGTCCAAGGACGTATCGACAAAATCTTTGCCGAACGCTGCTTGAACGAACAGCAATTCGTCAAAGACCCAACCCAAACGGTAAGCAAATTCCTGGCTGCAAGCGGCACGGAATTGGGCGCCAAGTTGGAAGTGAAGAGCTTCTCGCTCTTTATCTTGGGCGAAACTCAAGCCGACCAGAACGGAAAAGGCGACGAGTAATCGCGTAAATAAATCTGAGAGTTAATGAAAGCCGCCTTTTCGAGGGCGGCTTTTGCTTTACCGCTGGGCTTGGGTTTAGAGACCGAGGAATTGCTCATCAACAGACATCAGCCCCTCTTTAGAACTATCACCATGCCCCCGCTATGCAGCTTCAAGCGCGATGGCGCCTGATTGCAAACTGGATGAGACTGCATGAGTGGAAGGCCCGATGCGGGTTGCGGTAAGATTACTCGTTAAATTCGAATGAATATACATTGCAAATCGAGGTTGCCAAGCCAGCATGTCAGGCACAAAGGAATCCCTACTAGTGAATACGCAGACAGCTAAACCAGGCAAAGAACCTGTTTACAAGCGCATATTGCTCAAGTTGAGCGGTGAGGCGCTTATGGGCAATGAGAAGTTCGGTATCGCTCCCGATGTGATCGGTCCTATCGCCGAAGAAATCATATCGGCACAGCAACTGGGCATTCAGATAGCAATTGTGGTGGGCGGCGGCAATATCTTCCGCGGCGTCACGGGCAGTGCCTGGGGAATGGACAAGGCGGCGGCAGACTATGTGGGCATGCTCGCTACAGTAATGAACTGCCTTATCCTGCAAGAAGTTTTGAAATCGAAAGGCGCTCAAGTACGCGTCATGACGGCCATCGCCATGCCTTCCATTGCCGAGCCATTCATCAGACTGCGAGCCATCCGTCACCTGGAGAAAGGACGCATCGTCATCTTCGGAGGCGGAACCGGAAATCCGCACGTCACGACTGACACGGCTGCATCACTGAGAGCAGCTGAAATCAAAGCCGACTCTGTGCTGATGGCCAAAAACGGCGTCGACGGCGTCTATGACGACGATCCAAGAAAGAATCCACACGCCAAGAAAATCGAGCGTATCAGCTTCGAAGACTTGATCAGACAAGGCCTTAAAGTTATGGATCCTGCCGCAGTATCAATCTGCAAGGATAACTACATCCCCATCGTCGTGTTCGATTTCGCCAAATCAGGCAGTATCGAGCGCATCGTATTGGGCGAAAAAGTGGGAACACTAATCGGAACTCGCGTTGGAGGAGCAAAATGAGTACTGCTACAGAAGTACTGGCAACTGCTGAAGATCGGATGAAAAAGGCGATCGCGAATTTGCAAAAGGAATTCACGACTATCCGCACAGGTCGCGCCAATCCGGCTATCCTCGACCGCGTGGAAGTGGAATATTACGGCAGCCCTACGCCGCTCAAGAGTCTGGCAAACATCTCCGTGCCGGACGGACGTTCGCTTTTGATCCAACCATTCGATAAGAATGTGGTCAAAGACATCGAGCAAGCCATCCATAAATCCGGTCTCGGTCTTACACCCAACTCGGACGGCACAGTCGTGCGCATCAATATTCCGGTGCTTACCGAAGAGCGCCGCAAAGAATTGACCAAGCACGTGAAAAAATTCGGCGAAGATGCCAGAGTCTCTGTTCGCAATATTCGCCGCGACGGCGCTGATGAACTGAAGAAGCTCAAAGGCACCGGGCTTTCAGAAGACGAAATCAAACGCCAGGAAGAAAGTCTGCAAAAATTGACTGACAAATATGTCAAAGAAATAGACAAGCAAGTACATGACAAAGAACAAGAAGTCATGGAAGTTTAGGCCTGGGAGGTAACTCTTAATGTGTGGAATAGTCGGCTATCTTGGTCCTGCAAAGGCTGCGCCTGTACTGCTATCCGAGCTTCGCTGCCTGGAGTATCGCGGCTACGATTCGGCCGGTGTCGCCATCATTCAAGATGGTGAATTGAGCGTACTCAAAGCGGCCGGTAAATTGAACAATTTGGAAAAATTGATCACCGATAACAAACCGACGGCAACAGTCGGTATCGGTCACACCCGCTGGGCTACCCACGGTGTGCCTAACGATCAAAATGCGCATCCTCACCTGGATTCATCCAAGACGATCGCTGTCGTTCACAACGGCATCATCGAAAATTACGAAGAGCTGAAAGAAGAACTGATCAAAGAAGGTTGCGCATTTGAATCGGACACTGATACCGAAGTAATTGCACACCTGATCTCCAAAGAGTATGAAAAAGAAAAAGACATGCTCAAGGCGATCTTCAAAACAGTGGAAAGACTGCGCGGTGCTTATGCTTTAGGCGTCGTCAGCCAAAAACATCCCGACAAGATCTATGCAATCAATCAGCACTATTCTCTTTCTGTCGGTCTGGGCAACAACGAAAGTTTTCTCGCCTCGGACAGCATGGCCGTTCGGCAATACACGAACAAAGTCGTGCGCTTGGAGCAAAGCGAAATAGCCGAAATCACAGTTGAAGGCGTGCGACTTTTTGCATTTGACGGCAAGGAAGTGAAACGCCGGCCGATGTCGCTCGATTCAAACCCCTACGTCATCGACAAGGGTGGTTACAAGCATTTCCTTTTGAAAGAGATTCACGAGCAGCCCCTGGTCTTGCGTCAAACTCTGGCGAAATATCTGATTCATCCGACTAAGCCAGTCAGTTTCATTCCGCATATCACTCCCAACGGCAACGCTCCGACAAACAATGAAGAAGAGAACGCCCTCTCGAAGAGTTACGGCGTTCACTTAAGCGACATGGAAGTGAAGGGCATCGACCGCATACAAGTAGTTGCATGCGGAACCGCCTATCACGCCAGTCTCGTCGGCAAGTTGATCATCGAGCAGTTATGCAATATTCCTGTTGCTGTCGATATTGCGTCAGAAACTCGTGGCCGCCGTTTGATGGTAAACGAAAGCACTCTGACGATTGCCGTCAGCCAATCAGGCGAAACAGCCGACACTCTGTCGGCGCTTGAAGAAGCGAAGAAGCTGGGCTCCTTCACTCTGGGCATTACGAACCGCCCGGACTCGCACCTGGCGCAAATCACTCCCAACTTGATTGTCACCGAATGTGGTATCGAAGTATCGGTTGCTGCCACCAAGACTTATCTGGCGCAATTGACCTCGTTCTATCTGCTGGGCATTTACCTGGCTGAGAAGCGTGGAGCTATATCGGCTGAACAAGCCAAAAAGCTCAAGTCAGACCTGAATGCGATTCCCACGTTGCTGGAACAAATTCTGGCTCGCGAAAATGAGATTCGCATGGCATCACTCAAGTATGCGGATGCACACGACGTTGTGTTCATAGGTCGCGGACTCAACTATCCGACCGCCCTGGAAGGTGCGCTGAAACTGAAAGAACTTAGCTATATCCATGCTTCAGGCTACGCAGCAGGCGAGCTGAAACATGGACCGATTGCCGTTCTCGATTCGAAAGTGCCGGTCGTAACAGTAATCGTGCCGGGCAGCGTTTATGAAAAAACACTGTCCAATGCTCAAGAAGCCAGAGCGCGCAACGCTCAAATGATTGCTGTTGCTTGCGAAGGAGACGAGCAGGCCGCCAAAACTTTCGACACGGTGCTGAGCATTCCGCAGGTGGATGAGTTCTTCAGCCCCTTATTGACTGTGGTGCCGATGCAATTGATGTCATATTTCATTGCCGACTACCTCGGTAAAGACGTCGACCAACCTCGCAACCTGGCCAAGTCGGTCACTGTCGAATAATCATCGAAGCTGATTGTCAAAGCCGGTATGGTGCCACTTCTCGGGCATCGTCCATGGGGCTGGGCATATTGAGTAAGAGGCTATTTCAGACAGGAAGCATTTCCTATGGCGGAAAAATCAGCGGAGGCTAATGCTTTTAAACTGGCGCGCGCCAAAAGCAACGCTACCAGCCGGACAATCAAACTGATCCTGTTTGTGCAGGGCGGATTTGCCCTAGTCATGGCGACGGTTATGACCGTCATACTGACGTTCTTGTTTCACCTGAATGCTCCTTTGGCATTTCTGGGTTCACTGGTTGGAACGTTTGCGATTTCCCTTTCCAGAACATCCGTTAAAACCATCTGGCAATCGAATTTTGCGTCGTGCTGCCAGGAAGAAGGACTCTGGGAAAAAGCGGAAGAATTAGCGACTCTCGGAATCAGCAAGGAGATTGAACAGATACTTTCGGGCAAGCAACCGCAAACCAGCGGGCATGAACTGCCAATGAAAGTCAGCCAATTGCAGGTGATGGCGATTCGAAGAGGCGACCTGAAAACAGCCGTCAAGTATTCGGAATACTTGTATCGAAATTCAGTCGATGACCGCCACAATCGTGCCTATCAGGCTAACAGTCTGGCTTGCAATTACATGGAATTAGGCAATTTCTCTCGTGGTTTTGAACTATTCGGCAGCAATCTCGATGAACTAGATGCGTCCGGCAGATCAGACACACCGGCATACATTTCGACTTTGCTTGGTATGGTTCAAGCTTGCATCGATCTGGAGCGCACGGAAGAAGCCGAGAAATATCTGGCCCGCCTGCAGAAGTCTATAGAGGCAAGCCGCGATAGCTCTTCGAGTAACAAAACCGACAGTTGGATTAAGCAAACTGTTTCTACAGGCGGCGTTGACGACGCGTTTGCACTGTATTTTGCAGCTCGAATCAAGATGCTCAAGAACTCCCCGGAGGCAGAACTGCAGCTGCTTCAAGCTTTCGAAATAGTCAAAGATCCCGACATTCAAAAGAGATTGACGCTTCTCTTGCCGGAGATGTTGACGGTTCATGCACAACTGATGGTCTCGAAGAATAACTACGACAAAGCAGAAAAACTAGCTCAGCAAGCACTCGACTATTACGAATCAAAAATACAGAACAAGGGCGCTGACTACGTAAAGGCGAGACGCACACTTGCTCACGCTCGGTTGCTAAAGGGCGAAAATACCACAGCAGAGCTGGAGGAGTGCCTGAGGCTTATGCAAGATCTGGTCTTCGAGCCACATCCAAGCATTGCCCTGTCACTTTTCCAGGTCGGGCAGGCTTATGCAAAAGAGAATGATCCGGACAAAGCGCGAGAATTTCTCAGGCGCTCGCTTGATATGCGCACACGTTTGCTGCCGGAAAGCAGCCCGAGCATTCGAGAAACCGAAGCTCTGCTGGCAAAATTACCGGCTGAAGTAAAACTGGAAGTTATTACTGAGAAGCAGACAGAGCCCTAAAACTTCGCCAAAACCTGAGCCTGAAAGCAAGTCTTTTTGGGGTGCCCGGCAGAGGCTCTTGACGACGCGCCAAAAGCTTCTAATAATGGAAAGTATCAGATCACTTACTAATAAGAGCTAATATGGTGAATACAATTCACCGCAAGGGGGTATAACGCCCCTAACAGGCGTGAGAAGCACCTTCGAGGGTTCGATATGGCTTTCGACAAAAACATGGTAATGACGGATTCCCAGTTCAAGATTGACTTTGCCGACGTGCAATTGCAAATGCTTGATTGTCCGCGCTGCGGTCACTCGAATCCGCGACAGCCCCGGACCGTTTGCGAACACTGCTCTCACTTCATTCCTCACGATGAAGCCCGGCAAGATTGGACGCCGACAAAGAAATCTGCAGCAGAGCTTTATGGTATCGAGACAGAAGAAGTTTCCAGAAAGAACGAATTGCGCCTGAAAGCCGGCCGCAGAAACTTTGGCTGGGTGGTGCAAGGACGCCGTCTGGGATTGATTCTTTTGGCCGTCACCGGGGCAATGACTGCCTACGCTTTTGGCTTGAAAGCGTTCCTTGGTGATGCGGGTTTCAAGGAATTTGACAATCGCTTGAACCAGAACGTCAAAATCATCGAGAAGTACATGAAAAAAATGAAGTAGGGCCCGGCCTGATCCTTCAATTTCCTGATTTGGTAATTGTTACGGTCCGAATATCGCGCAATTAGCAAGGCGCGATCTGACTCGTTGCACGCCCATTTCAGAAACTTTCGTGTCGCGCAATTCCAGGTGTTCCAGCTGTTCCAGCTGCTCCAAATATGTAAGTCCGGAATCGGTCAGTTTCGTGCCGCACAAGAAAAGGACTTTCAATTTCTTCAATTGCGAAATTGCCGATAAAGCCTGGTCACCAAGGGTGGTGTCATTCAAATAAAGCTCTTCCAAGTTTTCTATCTTTTCAAAAAGGCCAATCGCTTTGTCGGTGATTTTTGTTTGCGAAAGATCGAGCTTAGCAAGCGATTTACAAGCAGTCAGGTGTTCAATACCTTGATCGGTAATCTGAGACGGCAAATGCAAGCGGGTCAATCTTTTCATGGACGGCATATGTGCCAGTCCGGCATCGGTAATTCTCGTCGACTTCAATATCAAGTTTTCGATGCCCGAAACGGTAGCGACTGCGGCAAGCTCGGCGTCGCTCAATTCGGCTCCGGTCAGCCATAAAGTACTGAGCGAGGAGATAGGCGCCAGTCCTGCCAGTTCAGCGGCTCTCAATTTGAGAAAATCCAGCCTGAGTTCTTTCAGGTTCTCAATGAAATTAAGCCACTTGAGAGTGCTTTCTGAAAAATAGCTGGTTGAAAGGTCAACCGACTGCAGATGTTTGAGACCGTCTTTGACCGCGTCGTTTATGGTCGTTGCATCGAGATTGCGCAGGGCGATACCGAGCATGCGCCCTTCCGGAACACTCAATTCCCGCTCGCCTTGCGCTTCACCCACCCAAAGACGCATGTGCGGAAATGCGATTTCGGAAGTGTAAAGACTTCCGAGTGATGCCCGAGGCGGAAACTTAATCATCAAAGCTTTGGTCACGAAAAAAGTGTAACACCGTTTGCGGCCGCGGAAACCTCACGTTCTATCTTGTTAAGATGACTTTTTGTTGCCGCCCAAAACGCTTGCCAACACTACGTTTTCGGTTCGATTCATCAGGAAGACGAGGGGGAAACAAGAGGCGGAACGCTGTCAGTATTTAATGACCATAACGTGTTTGCCGGAGGTCTTCCAGTTCGGTCTTCATCTCATTGCAATCGAGATAACGATAGGCGACATCTACAGCAGTAGCCTTTTCGACAATTGCGCCAAACTGATCGCTCACGTCTTTGCGAACACTTTTAACGTCCGAAACGGTTATGGGCTCTGGGTCTTTACCTGTGAGTAAGAAGTAGAGAGTAGCACCCATTGCATAGATGTCACATTGCGGGGTCGTTTCTCCCTGAAATTGCTCGGGCGGAATGTATGAATGTTTGCCGGCGACCGTGTGGGTAGACATCGATTCCAGATGCTGCGCGACGTTAAAGTCAATCAGTTTGAGAATGTCTCCGTGGCCCAACATCAAATTGTCCGGCGTAAAGTCACGGTGCACAACCTGTGGTTTGCAACCATGCAAGAAAGTAAGAATCGAGGTCATTTGCAAGGCGAGATTGAGCGCATCCAGCTCTTTTAGCGGTCCTTCCTCTTCGACTATCTGTTTCAGAGTGCGTCCCTTTATCTGTTCTAAAACAAGATAAGCCCTCTCATCTTCAACGAAAAAGTCGAGCAATTTCACCACATTTGGATGCTGCAAATTTTTGAGCATTTCAGACTCGCGCTGAATGTTTTCCAAAACTCTCTTGCGCACTTTTACACCTGCATAGGAAGGCAGGACAAACTCTTTGAGCACAACCGGTCTGTCGAGCGACATCTCTCGCTGGATGGCAGAATAGACAACCGCCTGACCACCTGAGCCAATTGGTGATATGACCTCATAGCGCCCATGATTGACGAGCGTGCCTTGAGCCAACGTGTCGGTGCGCAAACGGTTGCGATTCATGGAAAGGGCGCCCAGCCAGAGGTCCGTATAACTCTCGACTCGCAGCGACAATTGCAATTCATCGCTGACTTTCGGGTCGACCCTGTACGTGGGCAGGAATCTTTGGAAACCGAATTGCAGGCGTTTTCTGTCGTCGCTGGAAGCCAGTCCGTCCAGGGGCAAAATTACCTTTGCTCTGTCCCCCAGCCAGCCCCTGGCCAAGGCGGGCGAGAGAAGCAAGAAGGGAAGGCGTTGTGTGAAAGACATGGTTGCTGAAACTATATTGAATTCGACCCTCGACTCTGTGTGTTTCCAAAACTTTGCTGTCGTCAAATTGACGTGTGAGAGGCTGCTCCAGGGAATCAGACAGCTTTTGAGATTCATCCATGAGCGCAGCCAGTGAAACGTTATGCCGTCTTCAGTGAGCGCTATATGAGTAGGGAAAAGAAAGAGGCGCAGGCGAAAGAAGAGGAAGCAGCCCAGAATGGTGCACATCGAACCGAGACCAATCAATGGCCCGCCGACGGCAAAGAGCAGCACTATGAGAGCAAAAGTGAGCAATCTGATCGAAGAGGCGATTGCATGATCTGTATGCCAGCGTTTGCGCAAGACCCGCATCGGTTTGTAGCGAATCCAGTATTGATCGTATTCGTCGGAAGCTCGCTCGCCTTTGGAAAAGAAGAAGCGATTGGCAAGAAAGTTCTTTGGGGCTTCTTCCATTACTGATTCTGCTTTCCTGTGTCCAGGGTTGCCGCTGCACTCTCTGCAAAATAGTCCTTGAGTCTATCGAGCTTCTCGAGCAAGTCTTCAGTCGATTTTATGCGCTTACTTTCATCGACATTGGTCATGTGACCGACGAGTTCGTCCACATGGTTGGAAACATGCGGCCTTTCTGTTTGAGGGTGTGATGAGGTGAGCGGTTTTGGATCTTTTCCTGTCAGCAGAAAAGCCAGCGTCGCGCCGGCAGCATAAATATCGCTTTGCACGGTCGGTTTACCCTTGAACTGTTCAGGAGCCATGTATGACTGCTTTCCGATCAAGGTACCAGTGGCGGTGCCTATGATTTCATTGGCGGCACCGAAATCGATGACAACAAGTTGCCCATTCTCTTTGAGTACAAGATTGTCCGGACTGATGTCTCTGTGCAATATAGATGGTGACTGACTGTGGATGTATTCGAGAACATAGGCCAATTGCCTTATCAATTCGACAGCAGTTCTTTCGTCTTGTGGTCCGCGTTTGGCGACAAGTTGCCTGAGTGTGTGACCGGGAATGAATTCAAGTGCGAGATAGTCCCGACCTCTTTCGACAAAATGGTCGTAAATTTTAGCAATCTGCGGGTGGTCGAGCTTCAACAATAGCTTCGCTTCCCGCTTGAACAGCTCCTCTGCCTTATGGCGCTGCTCCTCCTTTAGAGTTGCCGGCAAAGTAGATTCCTTTATCACGACGAGTTCTTTGTTAGATTTCTCGGCGAGATAAACGGCGGACAATCCGCCTGAACCCAATTGCATGAGTACCGAAAAGCGCTCATTGCCTATCTTCTCGCCACGTTCGAGTGGTACGAAATTGGTGTGTGAAAAGTAGGACTCGAGTTGTTCTTCCCATAATCGCGTGTATGTGAGCGCTTCATCTTTGCCTTTGGCTTCGATGCGTTTTCTTACTTCCTTGACACTTCCGGGCTGTGGCGCGCGGTGGCAGGAGATGCACCAAGATTCGATGGCTTGAAAGAGGCGCTCTTGATTCTTCTTAGGCATCTTCGTCAAATCTAAGCAAACATGACCGCCCGATTTGAAATACATGAAGAGTTTGCGCTTGTCTTTGGACTCTTCGAGTTCGTACTCATAGCTGCCTTTTCTGTCATGCATGAGCATGGCGCCGATCATGATATTGCCGATATCATCCCAGCTCCGTTTGCGCCGGAAGAGCAAATCGGGAGCCAGAAAGACAGGAAATGAAAGCCCGTCTTTGGAAATGACCAGACGGTCGTGGCGGCAAACCTCTGCCAGGATAAAAGTCAGAAAGCCAAGCAAGAGTAGAGCGATGCAGCGAAAGAAAGTCTCCAAAACCAATTCCGGTGTCCAAAAAAGATGCCGGGCGACCGGTGCCAGAGGCAACAAATAGGCTGCGCTACCGAATACAGCCAACATGCCGATGCTGAAAGTCGTCGCGGAGATCGCCGGCACAAACCATTTGGGCACGGTTCGATAACTAATCTCGTAGTCGCTGCGGCGGACTTGGAATTGGTCTTTCATCTAAAAACGCCTTAAAAAAGGCTGATTTCGTGTGGATTTCACGTACAGGATGGTGAAAACCGGGGGTTCAGGGGCGCCAATTTAACCTATATTCAAGTTACCCAATGCACCGAAAACTTTTGAGTCTTAAGGAATCGACCGGATTCTGCCCGACCATCTCGCGAGTGAAATATGTCCAGGGAATTCTATGACAGCCCGAGCCAGGGGTACCAAATGAACCAAGCCCAGTGGGGCGACGTACTTTTGGGACCAAATGGACGTCCAATGAATGGACGCGATATCGACCCTGGCATTTATGCCGATATGGGGAATTTTGCAGGCGATCCGGGTATTTACGCCAGGTCCAATTTCAACGGCGACAATGGAATGGTTATATATCCATCCAGAGAACGCCTCGGCGTCGACGAGATGACTTACCGGCGAATGCGCAATGACGCCTACGACTTCAATCGTGGCTACGATCCGCGCGACAATCCTAACTATGCTTCCAATTGGGGCGGATACGACGACATCGTACGAGCCAACCACAATTACGGTCCGAACGTGCGCCTGCAGCTCGGTCCTCTTCAGTTGAATCTCGGCAATGGCGGACGCTACGGCTGGACCAATTACGACAACTTCAATCGTGGCGGCTGGGACCGTGGCGGATACGATCGCTACAACAATTACGGCACTCCTACCTATAGAGACAATTACGGCAGACCCTATCAGCCCGACAATTATGGTTGGGGATCAGGCAGCCAGTGGGGTAGAGACCGTTATTACGACCAGCGCGACCAGTATGGCTGGGGCAACGGCAGGTATGACGGCTACAATTCTCAGTGGAATGACAATTATCGCGCTCAGCAAATGCAGCGGATGGCTCTGGCTTTGTTTATGCAGATGATGCAGCGCCAGAGACAAGGACAGTGGGGTCATTATGACCGCTATGACCGTGGCAACTGGGGACGCGACCCGTATGGACGAGACCAATACGGAAGAGACCAGTATGGATGGGATCAATACAGAGATCCTCGCGACATGTATAGAGACCAGCGCTACCGCTATGACGACAGAAGTTGGCAGCAAGGTCGCGACCAATACGGACGCCCGTACGACCTAGACCAATACGGCTGGGGTAATCAAAACGGCCGAGACCGTTACGGACGTTATGACCAGTATGGTCAGTATGGTCAATACGATCGATATGGTCGCCAGGACCAGTACGACCGCTATGGCAGATACGACCAGTATGACCGTTACGGACGTGGCGGCGGAGATCAGTACTGGAACAGCCTGGCAGGCACCATTCAGACAATGCTAGGCCGCTCAATTCGCGAATTTGACCCTCGCGTACCTGAGACTCGCGGATGTGCTTCATTCGTAAGCGCGGCTTTGAGAAATAGTTTCAACATCAACATAAGAGACACAAATTGCCAGGGACTGGAAAACAGTTTGCGTCGCAATGGCTTCCAGCAGGTAGATATAAGAGACTTGCGCCCCGGTGACATCATCATCGGCAACCGCTCCGGTAGCCAACCTGGACATGCCGCGATTTACGCCGGAGATGGAATGGTTGCGCAAAACAGCTCCGGTAAGCGCCGCATTACTGTTGAAAGCGCCAATGTATTCAACGGAAAAAGCTTCCAGAGAGTAGTCGCTTACAGACCGAACGCTTAGCGCTCCTTTTAATCGCATGCGCACAAGAAGCGGAGCGAAACAGTGATGCGTCGTCAGGCTTTCAGCTACTCGACCACTTCATGATGAACCAGTCAATCAGACTTGCAAGAACGGCTTCGTCAGGTTCTGGAAGAAACTCGGACTTTTCTATTGGAAAGAACCAGGCGATTGAATAGAGAAACACGATCATGTCGCGCGCCGGCTCTTCGATGTGAAAACTGCCGTCCTTATTGCCCTGAGCGAAAAGTTCTAGGACAGTATTTTGCATTATTTTAGACTCGTCTTCCAAGCGTGTAGGTCTAACACGAATCACTGCACGAGCAATTTCTGCAACATGGCTGTCACTGGTTCGTGTTTCGGCAGAGGCTCTAAATCGCCCAAGAATGTATTGCTTGAGGCGCTGAGCTGGGGAGCCGGATTCTTCAGATTCTTCAAGCGCATGCTTTGCAGCGGCAAGGTGTGCTTGTTCGAAGGCTTCAGCGCAAGCAAGCACAACTGCATCGCGATTCTCGAAATAGAGATAAAGAGTACCCACGGCAAGACCCGCTTCAGCAGCGATATCTCTCATGGTCGTCTTCTTTACGCCAAAGCGCTTGAACAACTTTCGCGCAGCAGAAATTATCTCTAAACGCTTTTGATCTTTTGAGCTTTCTGAAAGACTTGTTCTCGCCACAAGCTTATCTCCGCTTCAAAGTCGCCGACACAAGCCCTCTCGGAATCAGCGTAAATGTAGGATCTGGAACGATTTCTTGTCCAGGCATGAGATCGATCTGATAGCGTTGGGCGATGGTGGCAATGGCAAGCTGTGCTTCCAGCAAAGCAAGATTTTGACCGATGCAAACGCGAGCACCACCGCCAAACGGGAAATAGGAAAAGCGTGGTCGACTCTTGATCTTCTCGGGCGTGAAGCGCTCAGGATCGAATTCTTCCGGTCTTTCCCAGAATTCCGGGTGCCGGTGCGTGGTGTATTGATTGAGAGAAATGAATGCGTTTTTCGGTAAGTAATAGCCGTCTATAACATCCTCGTCAATCGATTGCCTAGGTTGTCCCCAGGCGGGCGGATAAAGCCGAAGCGTTTCGTCGAAAATCATTTTGGTGTAAGTAAGACGCTCTGTATCGGCTAGTTGCGGGTTACATCCGTCCAAGACACTTTTTAGCTCATCATGCAATTGTGCGCGCACGTGAGGATGTTTCGACAACATGATCCATGTCCATGCCAAACTTGCGGCAACCGTATCATGACCGGCAACAAGCAAAGTCAAAACTTCGTCTTTCAGTTGTTCGTCAGACATTCCTCGACCAGTCTCTTCGTCGCGCGCGTCCATCAACATGCCGAGAAAATCATGATGCGGCTGTGAGTTTTTTCTACGCTCGAGAATGATTTTGGTAATTACCGAATCGAGAATCCCCTTTGCGTGTTTGAATTGTTTGTTGTCTCGAGTCGGCACCCAGAGAGGAAAGACAAAGGGATAATTGTTCATTTTGTGGTTGAGAACTTCGAATGCCTCCCTGACGGCATTGCCGACGTCGGTTGCATGATCAGTCAAATCAGCACTGAATAGTGTGCGACCAGCGACACTGAGCGTCAGATGAACCATTTCATGCTGCAGATCGATCTGACTTCCATCTGGCTTTGCGTCCCAGCGGGCAAGCATCTTCTCAACACATTCGACGATTATATTCGCCATCGCTCCGATGTGATTTCGATGGAAAGCCGGCTGGGAAAGCCGCCTTTGTTTCATCCAAAAATCACCCTCGGATGTGAATATGCCATTGCCGAAAAGCAGGATTGTAGGCTTTAGAAATACATCGGGCTTGCGGTAATTCTTTTGATGCGTTTGAAGAACATGCTCTACGGCAGTTGGATAGGTCAAAGTGTAGAAGTCGAACCCAGGAAGACTTTTGATGCGGACATAGTCACCGTAGTCGGCTCGATTTCCCATGTAATAACTGAGAGGATCTGATTTCAATTGCTTTATTGCCGTTAAGCCAGACCGACTGGTAGCTACAGACATATACTTTGCCGTTTTGGTATCGGATGAAGCTGTAGTCATCACGCACTCTAGACCTCCAAATGAACACTGAACAAATCTGTTCAATGTTCATTCTATGGCCAATCCAAATCCCAAACCTTAAACCAGCGCCAGAATTTACGTTTAGAAACCTTGGCAGACTGTCTAGAAGTTCAGGCCTCAAAGCTTCAGCTTCCAGTGCATAACAGTGAAAACAATTGCCAGTTAGAGCTTCCGGTACATCACAAAAGCGTCGACATATCCAAGATCCGGATGCAGAAAGACTTTCGGCATTTTGCCGACGATTTCGAAGCCATTTTTCTGCCAGAGCCTGACAGCCGCTTCGTTCGAGCTAATCACGAAATTGAATTGCATAGCGAGGAAGCCTCTTTCGGTCGCACGCGCAAGAGAATGCTCGAGCATAGTTTGCGCCACACCTCTTCCTTTTGCATGCGCCGCCGTGACGTATCCGGCGTTTGCCACATGTGCGCCGCCTCCCGAGTGATTCGCCTTTAAGAAGTACGTTCCGACTATTTCGCCGTCTTCACATGCAACATACACTTCGTTTTCTTCGCAGAACCAATAAGCCAGAGCATCCATTCGCGACATATCACGAGCGAGGGCATAGGTTTCGCCCGCCCGAATTACCGGTTCAAGAATTGACCAGACGGCATCTCCATCCATCAGTTCCGCAGCGCGAACATTGATCTGACTGCACTCTTTCAAAACAGTACCTAACGAAGTCCGTCCAGAAACGCTGAGGTCATTTGGAAGAACTTGGGAATCACTCCATATACAACTCCTGCACTGGTCAGAACCCAGAGCAGAAGCGTTACCTGGATGCCTCGATCTTTCCAGAGGACCTCATCGGGAGCACCAGTGTCGTCAGATTTCACCGACAAAACCTGATAACGCATAACGCCATAGAGAACAAATGGAAGAGTCAGCATCATCCATTGTCCGTGATAAGACTGGAAAGTATAGAAGGCATAGCAAGTAACCAAGCTCGGCACTATGACTGCTTCCATACGGTCCACAAGTTCGGGCGAATAAGCATTCAAGGTTTTTCTATGCGAAGCAGCATCATCTTTCAAGAGCATTGTCTCCTGGCGGCGCTTCTCCAAACCTAAGAAAAGAGCACCAAATGAGGTGCAGGCCAAGAACCAACCGGAAGATTCCACTCCCGCAGCGGCAGCGCCTCCAGCGGCGCGCAAGACGAAACCAGCTGCAATTGCAAATACATCCAGCAGGACATAATGTTTCAAAACCAGTGCGTAGAACATCATCAAGACAAAATACACAAGCAAGAAAACATCGACTGTCGGTCTAACCAAAAAACCGATGCCTAGCGCAGCTGCAGCGCAGATTACTCCCAGAGACAGAGCCAGTGGCACACTAATTTTGCCGGAAGCTACCGGGCGATTTTTCTTTCTGGGATGCAGCCGATCAGACTTGCAATCAAGAACGTCATTGACAATGTAGACTGCACTTGCGCACATGCAAAAGGCGACAAAACATAGAGAAGCTGCCGAAAGAGTGGCAGGTTCAAATATTTTGCCGGAAAAAAGTGCGGGAGCAAAAACAATCAAATTCTTCGCCCATTGCTTCGGACGAATCAATTTGAGTATCAAACGGATTTTCTCCAGAGGATCCGAAGACTCTGCTGCAACGTTCGTTTGATTTTCTGCCTGCGTATTTACTTCAGTCACGCCTAAGTCTCCCCCAACCATATTAGAGGATACGGAGATGAAGTGGATGAGAGAAACGCTATTTCTTACCCTTTGCAGGTTTATCGGCGCCGTCAGAGCCGTTTTCGCCCTCTTCAATCCGCTTGAATATAGGTCCCTGGTTGCGAACAGTCTGGCCGACCGGAATCATGTCGAAGAATCCGTCTTCACGAATTGAATCGCCAATTTTTCCGACTTGATCGTCGTATCCAAGTTGATTCCACATGTTTTGCGACAACTCAGGAGTAAAAGGATAGAGATTCATCGCTGTGCGACGGAGTACTTCAAGACAGGTGTAGAGAACTTCTTCGCCTTCCTTCTGTTTTCCTTCTTTGAATAGTGTCCAGGGCTTGTCGTCGTTCATGTACTTGTTTGCTTGATCAACAAGAGCGAGAATCGCGTTGATGGCACCGGAGAAATCATACTTACTCATGTGTTCGTCAACGGTCTCGTGAATCAGATTAGCCTGTTTTCGAACGACATTTTCCGGCTGGCAATCGGGTACTTTGCCACCACAATTCTTATCCACCAACGTAAGAGTGCGATTGAGCAAATTGCCTACGTTGTTCGCCAACTCTGAATTGACTCGCCGGATCAATTCCTTTCCGGAAAAGTCACCATCTTGATCGAAGGCACTTCCGGAAAACAGCGAATAGCGCACAGCGTCAGCGCCATACTGGTCGACCAGAGCAATTGGATCAATGACATTGCCGAGCGACTTACTGATTTTCTGCCCTTCGACTGTTATGAAACCATGGGCAAACACGCCTGCGGGCAATTCAACTTCGGCGGACATCAGCATCGCCGGCCAGTAAATGCAATGAAACTTGATGATGTCTTTGCCGACCAAATGCAGAGTTGCCGGCCAATATCCTTTCCCTTCGAATCCGCCGCCACCCGTGAAGTAATTGGTGAGTGCGTCGATCCAAACGTAAATCACTTGGTCTTCGTCTCCGGGCACCGGAATGCCCCACTTCAAAGAATTGCGGCTGCGCGAAACGCTAAAGTCGGTGACTTCCGGATCATCCAGCTGATTCAAAACTTCCTTGCGGCGCCCATCCGGCTGAACGCGGCTGGGGTCTTCCGTCATCCACTTTCTGATTGCGTCCTTGTATTTGCTCAATTTGAAGAAATAGTTTTCTTCACTGACCTGGCGAGGTGGCTTCTTGTGATTGGGACAATTGCCCTGCTCATCAAGATCACGCTCACGCACGAAGTCTTCACAGCCTTCGCAATAATGTCCTGTGTAGGAAGACTTATAGATGTCACCCTTCTCTTGCATGCGGCGAAACATCTCTTGCACAACCTTTTTGTGTTCATCTTCAGTCGTGCGGATGAAACGGTCGGGAACGACATTCAATTTTTCCCATGCCGCTTTGAATTTTGCCGACATTTCGTCAACGAATTCTTGGGGGCTTTTGCCGGCTGTAGCGGCCGTGCGCTCAACTTTTATGCCGTGCTCGTCCACGCCTGTCAGGAAGAAGACATCCTTGCCTCGAATACGATGAAAACGAGGAGGTTTCCTCTGCTGAATAGGCCCGTAATTACCAAGGTGAGTGCCAGAGAGGCGGAGGCCTGAACACATGCACAACCCG
>DTSE01000236.1 GCA_012965515.1 Candidatus Melainabacteria bacterium
CATTTTCAGGTGTAATCAATTTCTTGCACGACCATCCAGAGGATTCGTCGCTGCCCGGTCTTATCGTCAATCGTGTCTTGCTTGGTGCATTTGGTGACACTGAGAAGATTCCGGGACTTATTCGTGTGCTGGCATCGCATGTCCATGAGATTGCCCGCAAGTCTGACGTCATCAACATAATCAACGAGCATCCTGCCGTTGAAAAATGGGGTCAGTATCTAATCAAGCAGAAGGAGAAAATCGCCTTCAAAGTTTCCCACGACAAAGGCAATTTGCTGCTCAATGATATCGTCGGACTCGTTGCTGTTGAGCACGGCGTAGAGCTGCCATTGGAGAAGATCCTGGTCAGCCCGCCCAACCTCATTGTTACGGTCAAACTTGGTCTTCTGCGACCACAGAAGGTTGTTGAGATTTAGATTTGGCAAAACCGCAACCGGCAAACATTTCGCACCGAGGCGGGCGTCATTGGGCGCCTGAGAATACTCTTGTAGCCTTTAAGATGAGCCTCGATATAGGTGTCGAGGGCTTGGAGTTGGATGTACAGCGTTGTGCCTCCGGTGAACTTGTAGTCATTCACGATGAGCTTGTGAATCGCACCACCAATGGTGTCGGACTGGTGGAGCAAATCACCTACGATGAGCTGAAAAGGCTGGACGCCGGTAGCTTTTGGCATGACGAGTATGAAGACGTCGGCAGGGTGAATTTCAAGGGCGAAAAGATTCCACTTCTGAAAGACGTTCTCGATTTAGTAGATGGTCGAGCGTTCGTCAACGTCGAGCTGAAGAACACTCCGATCGAGTATCCAGGTATCGAAGACGACTTGATCGACCTGTTATCCGACTATCCACACCGAGACAAGATCATTGTCAGTTCTTTCGACCACAGGCTCATGTATAGCCTGAAGGAGAAGGAATCCGGGCTGTCCATCGCACTTCTTGCAGATGCACTCTTTGTGAATGTTGTTGATTTGGCTAAACAGATTGGTGCTGATTACTGGCACCCTTGTTTTGGTTCTCTTCGCAAGGAAGCTGTGGAAGAAGCTCATGCCGCCGGCTTGAAAGTAAATGCGTGGACAATAAACACACCGCGCGAATGGGCAATGGCTCTGGACTGGGAATTGGATGGAGTGATCACGGACGATCCGCTTGTCTATAAGGCTTTTCTAGAAAGGCGCAAGGCGCTGTCAAGTTAGTCTTAGACCTTGGTTCAGCTGCTGCTTCGCATTTCGACTTGGAAGAATCGTCGTCCCGGTAGTACTGCTGCTGGTGGCATCTTCCGGGGCATTTGTGAAGACGATGCGGTTTCGAAATACAGCCCGTTATGGTGAGCATTCGTTGGATCTTTGTGCATGGCTGAGGCACTTAACTTGCCGCTTTATCTTCCAGGCAGGGAAGTGTCTCTAGTCACCGCATTTGGTGTCGTTCGCTTTCTGTGTTGAAAAACTATGTTTGCTCCCCAGTACAGCTCTTGTACTGAAATGCAGGAAGAATGCTGCATGAATACACTGGTTGCTTAGCGCCGAGTAAAACGCGAATTAGCTTTTGCGTGGCAGCAAGAAAATGTTTCGAAAGGCTAGCGCAATTGCTGCCGAACGATCTTCGACACGATCGGAATTTCTGCCTCTTTGCCCATCAGAGAAAACACCAGTCCATAAAGCAGGAGCAGGTATCCAATTTGCACAACCCAACCAATAGCTGTGGGCAGCCAAGCAATCATTTCCACGGAAGCTCCGGGGATCAGTTGAAGCATGCCTCCGACCACGTTGGCAAAAATGCCCGCGGTCATATTGATCAGGATGCCCATAATCGCCAGCAGAATGCTCTGCAGGAAGTGAAAGCGGAAGAATGTCGTCCGCGCGTAGCGCCCCTGAATGATGGTGTAGATGAGCCCGGCTAGCCCGAGGGTCAGATAGCAGAGACCTGCCATAATCCGTTCCAGCCCGTCGGTATTGCTACCGCCGCCTTTACCCCCGAATTTGCCTGTATTGATGACGGGCATTGCTTTTCATCTCCTGGGCGAATTGCACTTACTGGGTAATTGTAGCTGGAAGATTCGAGCGCTGCACTGAGGTTTAGGATAGGCGCGCACGCGGGTTAGATTCGGCGAGAAAATCTGGGCAGGTGGAGACACTTGACCCGGCGACCGCCCGAGCGTCCGCGCCTGTCCTGTTATACGCTTAGATTAAATGCCGCCGTTTCGCCTGAAATCCGCTCAGAGATTGTAATGGGATTGCTTTAGAATCCAAAGGGGCACATTGATTCTATGTCGTCAGCCAAAGAGAGCTATCTGCAACAGATTCGCCTCCTGTCCGTTCTGGACTTGGAGGAATTATCAGGCGTTGTCGCCACGATTGCCAACGAGTTGGTTGGCGCGAAAGCCGTCGGCGTTGTGCTGTACGACCCGGATATGGAAGCTTTGAGCGACCGGTACTGGTTTGGCGAGCACAAGAAAGACTTGAGCGTGGTCGGTGAACCCTTTTGCGAAGATTACAAAGAAACGGATACGGACACTTTTGAGGTCAATTTCGGCGACCTTGGAATCGAGTTAGCGGCTGGAATGCTGCCTGTTTATTGCCACCAGGTGCGCAAGGACGGTGAATTGGTCGCCTGCCTGCTTTTGGCTGCACCGACCGTGAAGATGGATGAGATTGCCCCGGCATTTGCTGAGCTGCCCCTTGCTCTTGCTTTGCACAATGCTTGGACGACGACCGAACTGAGCCGCGAGAATGGACGCTTGCGTTCCAGTTACGAAGAGATTGAGAAGAAGACCGGCATGCTCGAAGAGCAGACCATGAAACTCATTCACGATGTGACGATTCGCGACAGTATTCGCACCAAGAACGTCGAACGCGAACGGCTTGTTTACCTGATTTCCAACCTTGTTCGCAGTTCGATGGACATCCAAAAGGTGCTCGACACAACAGTTGAGAAGATTGGAGAGGAGTTCGCTCTCAACCGGTGCATTGTGCTTCGCTCCATGGATCTGAAAGGGCTGGAAGTAAGCGAGTTTCGTACAGAAAACGTAAAGTCGATCAAAGAATTGTTCTTCTCGGAGGCTGGTTTTGAGTTCGCCCACCAGGCGCTCAGCAAGACTGCTCCGCAAGATTTCGGAGATCCGGACACTGACACCCATATCTCTTACGATCGAGAGTTCCTCAAGAAAATCGGCATTCGTTCCGCGCTTATAGTCCCTCTGATCATGCGTGAACGCGTCTTAGGTTGTTTGTTCTTGCAAGATTGCACTGAACCGCGCGACTGGAGTATAGACGACATCTCTACTATCGA
>DTSE01000237.1 GCA_012965515.1 Candidatus Melainabacteria bacterium
CCAGCTCAAAGTCTTCAATTTCAACAGTCGATTTCTCTCTAAAGCCGGAGAACGTTTTATTGAATCGCTTTACAATGCGCTGCAAAAGAGTAAGAGCCATGATGCCATCGTTTGAAGGAATTGCCGGAGAGCTTATCACGCTATCGTGGGCGTCGCCTTTGCTCTGCGATAATAATGTTCTTTCACGCGCAAAGCCGATTCTATGGATTTACAGTTTTTCGATCCTCTAATCTCCGAAATTCGCCGTCTGGCCACGTCTGACGAATATGCAGTGCCTTTCTGGGCGGCGATTTTGTGGCTTTTGCTCTTGCTTAACAGGCGCGCATCATTGCGTTTGATCTGGAGAAAACTCCACATCTTCCAGGACAGTACCCTGGAAACGGAAGCCTATTCCAAGATTGACGGCCCGTTGCAAGCCTTTCTATTGCTGCTTGCCGCGTTTCCTTTCCTAAGGCTTTTGCCGCACGGGATGGGCACTAAGATTACGCCGCTGGCTATTTGCATAACGGCTTTTCTTGGTCTGCACGTTTTCGTCAGTGCATTCGACCTTGCTGTTTTTGGCTGGTTTCTGGCAAAGCGGCAGGACGCAAACGTGCCTTCGATTCTGCGGTTTGTCGTGCTGACAGCTATTTATGTCGGCGTGGGCTTGCTTTTGCTCAATGTCACGCTTGGCATCAATATTATGCCGCTGCTGGCAACATCGACCATAATCACGGCTGTGTTTGGTTTTGCGCTGCAGGATACTCTGAAAAATCTATTCTCCGGCTTGACCATGAGCTTTGAAAAGCGCTTCAAGCAAGGCGATTGGATTCAGGTGGGAACCGATCCGGCGACGGCAACTCTTGGCCAGGTCGTAGAAATCGGCTGGAGATCAACGAAAGTACGCCTCAAAGATGATGATTTCGCAGTCATTCCAAACCAGCAATGTACCGCCAGTCAGCTGGTCAACTTGACTTCGCCCAAATCCACGCACCTGATTACCTTTGACTTCCCGGTCAAGCATGACGTGGATGTGGAGAAGCTCAGAAAAAGTCTTGTGAAGCTTGCCGCTGCTGTGCCTGGAGTAGTGAAAGAGCCGTCGGTTGAGCTTTTGGCGGTGGCAATCAAGACAGATCATTTGGTCTTGCGGCTTAGATTTTGGATTGAAGACCTGCTTAAGAAAGACCATGTGCAGTCTGAGATCATTGAAAAAACGTTCAAGAAACTTGCTGAAGACGACCTTCTACCCCCGAGCGACAGCAAGTGATGAGTGATAAAATCTTGCTTTGAACCTGGATTGGTCGGGTTGTTAGTGGTCCGCGGCAGCAGTCCGCGTTATGAGGTGCCCAGTGAACACCTTCTTAAGTTCGTCTCAAGAAGCGCTCAAAGAGCAGTATGAAAAATACGCCGCAGAAGAAATTCAACCGGCGGCACAAGATTTGGAGCAAGGCAAGACTTCACTCAAAGAATTCTTGCAGAAGCTTGGTCAGACCGGTTTTCTCGGCTTGACGATCGCTAAGGAATACGGTGGTGCTTCGGGCACATTCCTAGAACAATCGCTTTTCGTGGAAGCTGCCTGCGAATATGAAGCCGGGCTTGGGCTCTCACTCTCCGCACACTTTCAAGTGGTCGAGTTGATCAAGCGCTACGGTGACGATCGTCAAAAATCCCGCTATTTGCCTTTGCTGGCACGCGGCGAAGCTGTTGGTGCTTTCTGCTTGAACGAAGAGAAAGCAGGCAGCGACTATTCGCTTATTGAGACCGTAGCCTCGACCAAGCAAGAATCGCCGAAATTGAACGGTAAAAAGCTTTGGGTCGTCAACGGAAAAATTGCCACACTGTTGGTTGTCGCTGCAAAGGATGAAGAAACCGGCAAGCTCTCGCTTTGGCTCGTAGATTCAGGCGACAGCAAGGCAGTGAAGGTCACTGCTGGAGCGAAGAAATTGGGACTGCGCTCAGCCAGCACCGATGAAATTGAGTTCGTTGATACAAAGCTCCCAGAGGGCAGCAGGCTCGAAGGCGATGCGAAAGAACAGATAGAATTTGCACTTGATGTCGCCAAGACGATTTTGGCAATGGCATCGATTGGCATGAGCCAGGGTGCGATGAAACTGGCTGTTGAGCACGCCAAGACACGCCAACAGTTCGGCAAGAACATTGGTGCATTCCAGGGTATTCAATGGAAATTGGCAGATATGAGCGCCGATGTTTCCGCGGCTAGAATGCTTGCCTTACGTGCGGCATGGGCTTTTGACGATTCGAAGGAAGAGTTTAGAAAATTCGCCGCCATGGCAAAATTGCTTTCATCGAAAGCTGCAAGGCTCCATACCGGAGAAGCTATTCAAGTTATGGGAGCCAGCGGTATTGTCGAAGATTCGCCAACTGAGCGCTTCTACCGCGATGCCAAAATGATGGAAATCTGCCAGGGAACATCTGAATTGCAAAAGGTAATCATCGCCGAAGAACTCAAAGTCTAGGATTGGTGAGCTTAATGATTGATAAGCGCGAAAGCACGGGCAAGGCAGTCGGAATCTTCGGCAAATCAGCACTCTGTGCAATCGCTCTTGTGACGCTGATTAGCAGCGCTGCAACGGCGGAGCCTTATTCCGAGGGGATCGAGTTTTATCAACAGCGAAACTTCCAGCGAGCTGCAAGTTGTTTTGAAACTGCCATCGCACGCAGTCCTGAGAACACAAACGCGATCTACTATGCTGCTCTCACCTATCAGCAGTTGCGCAACAATCCCCGCGCAATCGAGCTTTACAGGCAGCTTGCCACTCGATATCCCGGTTCGCGGGGCGGCAAATTAGCAATTCAGGCATTGCAGGGTCTGGGCGCTAGCACCGTTGGTGGTGGCGGAAGTTCCAGCTCTTCGGCGGCATCTACGACTCGCTCTTATTCGAGAAGTTATGGTGGCTCCAGCTCTGCTGGCGAAGACCCGGACATTGCGAGATTGCCAGCTCAGGAGCGTCTGCACTTTCGCACTGAAGAAAGTGGTGGCAAACCGATTTTTTGGGTCACTGGTGCCGTAAATGGAAAACCAATGGAGTTTGTGTACGATACTGGGTGTGATCAGACCGTTATTGGAATGGATCATCTAGCCAGTTTAGGTATTCCTAAACCGAATAGACCAGCTGATGGGAAGTCTATGGGTGTCGGTAACGCGGTCACCGATTCCTGGCGTATAAGTGCTAACGTGAGAATAGGTGGAATTGAGAGGCGTAACTTTCCACTGCTAGTCAGCGATAGATCCGGTGTTCCTGCGCTTCTCGGAAGAAACTTTATGGAGCCGTACAACTATACGGTTGATTCTACCGGTGGCAGTATTCTCATGACGAAAAAAGTTGTTGCATCTGCATCTGGCTCTGGTGGTTACAGCGCTAGCAGTCAGGGTGGAGTGCCCTTTAAAAGAGAAAAGGGTGGCGGCATTTTAGTTAACGTCGAAGTGAATGGTAGAAACATCGAAATGCTGTTCGACACAGGTGCTCAAAATGTTTTGTTCAGTCGCCGTGATATCAACAGACTCGGTATTACAGTTCCGGCTGATGCCGAAACAGAAGTAACTCACGGTGTTGGTGGTGCTATGCCTGGATTGAGGTTCCCTATCTCGCGAATGCGCCTTGGACCAATCGATAAGAGTGGCATCCCGGTGACTGTGGTTGAGCAAAATTTTGGCGAACCATTGCTTGGCCAAGCGTTCTTCCACGATTATCAATACACTATCGATGATCAACGCAGTGTAATTAGGTTTATGCGCAGGTAGTGATGGCGACTCTTTCTGTCGTTATCGTAGCTAAAAATGAAGAGCGCATCATTGGACGCACTCTCGATGCTGTTCGCGATATCGCAGACGAAATTTTGGTGGTGGATTCCGGTTCGGAAGATAAGACCATCAAGATAGCCGCAGAGAAAGGCGCACGGGTAGTGCATCAAGATTGGTTGGGATATGCGGGACAGAAGAACTTTGCCCTGTCACTTGCAAAAAGTGATTGGCTTCTAAGCCTTGACGCGGATGAGATTCTGACACCGGAAGCGGTGGCAGAGATTAAGGCAATTGTGGCTGGAGAAACTGCCGGCAAGTGTGATGGATACAAGATTCCACGCATTCTCTATATTGGTGAGCATCCGGTGCGCCATGGCGGTTTCTATCCTGATGCTCAACTGAGATTGATCCAAAACGGCAAAGGAAAATTTCGCGACCGCATGGTGCATGAACGCATTTTTGTTGATGGTCCGGTGGGCGTTTTGCGCCATCCCATGCTGCACTACAGCTATCGCAATGTGGACGAATTCACTAAAGCAATGGACAAGTACGCGCGACTATCCGCGGAGGAATTCAAACAAGACGGTTCAAAAAAATGGCGAGCTAATCCTGTGAATGAAGTTCTGCATCCCATGTGGACATTCTTCGCACGCTACATCCTGCGCCTCGGCTTCCTTGATGGCAAGCTGGGTTTGGAGCTGAATCTTATTTACAGCAATTACGTCCGCAACAAGATCCGCTATTTAAGAGAATCGTAGGGGCGATGCCATGCATCGCCCGGTCTTAATTCCGCATTGCCCGCAAAAGCGCGTGCGCAAATGGGAACGCGAAAATCAGCGACGATGATAATCTCCATATGATGTTCCAGGTAAGTTTGAGTCTTGTGCTCTCGATGCCAAACATCTTGTTCAAGAGCAACCTGTCCAACAAGAGTGCTGGAACGCCGCTACAAAGTATAAACAAAACCATCATTGCGACTTTGACGGAAACGAATGGAAGAACTATGTACCCCAGCAGAACGATGACAGTATTGGAGAGCAGATTCGCCTTGAGCAATACGAAATAACTTGTTCCAAAATCCTTTCCAACAATGGATTTTGCGAAAACTGGCGAAACAAACAGGCTTGGAAGGCAAACCACCAAGACGGTTACGGGGAACATTGGGATGTTCGGAAGCAATTGATGTTTATACTTGTTTTTCTACTATGTTGAAAGAACAATACTTCTATTCTTCCATGATCTCGCGCATCAGCGATTCATAGCGGCGCAGATTCTGTTCGTAGATCGAGCGCTCTGACGCTTTTGCAGAGTCCTCAGTGAGCGACTTTGCAAGCCAAGGTGCTTGTTCTACTAATATTTCTTGTGCGACCCAGCCGCGCACTGTGAGAGATTCCCAACTTGGAACTCCCATCGAGCTGCAGTCGTATCTCACTACTTCCGCTTGCGCGGCCGTAATGATGTTCTTTTCCACCAGCGTCGCCAGGAGGGCTTCAGATTGCTTTTCTTGTTCTGAAGTTGTGCTCATTTGGCGAGCTTATTGGATTTCTATGTCTACCCGTTTGCCATGACGGCTAGCTGCCGCCCTGACCAGATTGCGCAAGGCGGTGATTGTTTTACCGTCTTTGCCAATCAACCTGCCGGTGATGGTCGGTTCGCAAGTGACGCCCAGACGGCAACGTCTGGAGCCCATCATCTTCCGGTCGAATTGGAGCGCGTCTGGGTCGCGCGCTAACACGCGCAAAATGTATTCGGCCAAATCCTCAGCCGCTGTCGAATTGCTGGGCGGACCCGAGGATCTTCCTACGCCGTAGCCGCCGGGGCGCCTGCCGCCGCCGCCTTTCTTAAAAGGCTTGCCACCGTATCGCTTGGCTGGGCCCCGTTTTTCATCCATCGTTGCACCGCTTCCTGGTCGAGTTTGAGTTCCTTAGACTGCGGATTGTAGTATCCGAGCTCTTCCAACGGCTTCCCGTCGCGACGTGTCCGACCATCTACTGCAACGACTCTGTAGTGCGGCGCTTTCTTGGAGCCAACTCTTTTAAGTCTGATCTTTACCACTGAAAAATTCCTTTGAACGTTTGAAGCCCGTGCGGACTTCTATTTTGCGAACGCTTTTCTATAAATGCACATATTAATGCGAATGGATATTCTAGCAGGTGCTATCGGCTGGCAAGGATTGCAAGAGCGTATATTTGCGAGATTGCAAAGAAGCCGGTAACACTTTCCTATTTCTTCTTCTTTTTCTTGTAGTAGCCGCCGCCAAATCCGCCTGGATAGCCCGACGGGGGCTTCTTCTTGGGCATGCTGCCCGGCAGTCCGCCAGGGAATCCAGGGGGTAGCCCTCCAGGCAATCCGCCCGGCATCGGTGGCATTCCTGGTTTCCCGCCGCCGCCCATTCCCCCGAAAAGGTCTGGAAAGCCGCCAGGCGCGCCATCTCCGCCTCCTCCCGGCATGCCGGGGAACCCACCGCCAAAGCCGCCCATCATCTTGCGAAATTGGGTCATCATGCCGCGCATCTGTTCAAACTCATTTAACATTTGCCCGACTTCGGAGTCCTTGAGTCCGGCGCCAGCGGCAATTCGGCGTCTGCGGCTCATGGTGATAATTTCCGGTTTGCGCTGTTCTTCGAGAGTCATCGAGTTAATAGCTGTCTCATACAGCTTCATCATTTTGTCGCCGTGCTCTGCAATTTGCGCTTGCTGAGTACTGTTTAAGCCAAACATGCCGCCGACTCCCATCATTTTCATGAGGTCGCCCATGTTGCCCATCTTCTTCATCATCTTCTGCGACTTGATGAACATCTCCAGGGTGAACTCGCCCTGAAGCATTTGCATGGCGACCTTTTCTGCTTCCTTCTCGTCGATGACTTGCTTGGCTTTTTCAACGAGTGAAAGAACGTCGCCCATGTCGAGGATTCTGCTCGCCATGCGGTCCGGGTAGAAGGCATCTAGGTTATCCAGCTTTTCGCCCGTGCTGATGTACTTGATCGGTTTGCCGACAATTTCTCTGACCGAAAGAGCGGCACCACCTCTGGCATCACCGTCGACTTTGGTCATGATGATGCCGGAGACATCGAGTTGAGTGTTGAACGTTTCTGCAACGTTGACCGACTCTTGTCCGGTCATGGCGTCGATGACCAAAAGCTTCTCGGATGGCTCGAAGGCGCGGTCGAGAATCATGATCTCTGCCATCAATTCTGTGTCGATTTGCAAACGTCCGGCAGTGTCGATGATGACTGGAGAATTGTTGTTCTCTCTTGCTTGAGCCAGTGCACGTTCGGCTATTTCGTGAACGTCTTTGCTTTCGAGATCGGCGAAAACAGGGACATCAATCTGTTTGCCGAGAGTTTGCAGCTGAAGAATTGCCGCCGGGCGTTGAACGTCGCAAGCCACCATGAGTGGTGACATGCCTTCGTCTTTGAGTTTTTTGGCGAGCTTGCCGCAGGCGGTTGTTTTTCCTGCGCCCTGTAAGCCCAAAAGCATGACCACCGGCGGTTTGCCTTCCAGCGTGATCGGAACGTTGTCGCTGCCCAAAATCTCGATCAATTCATCGTGCACAACTTTGACAAACTGCTGCGCCGGTGAGACTGATTCAATTACTTCGGTGCCGAGGGCTTTCTGTCTGACGCGACTGATGAAGAGTTTCACCACCTTCAAGCTGACGTCTGCCTCGAGCAGTGCTCGCCGGACTTCGCCAATCGCTTCTTCGATGTTTTCCGCGGTCAATTTGGTGTCGCCACCAAGATTGCGCATCGCGTTTTTCAATCGATCGCTTAACTGGTCAAACATGCTTCAAATTACCTCTCGTCGTTTTCTCTTGCGTAGCTCGGGGAGCTGTTATGGACTTTCTCTCTTCTACCTCTTGGATTTCGTCTTGCGCTTTTCCTTCACTTCTTCAGGGTGCGCAAGTTCTTGAATGTCAATGACTTTCTCGTCTATTTCTGGCGGATAGATTAGCCAGAATGATTCGTAGTTGCCACCGACAAGCGCTTTGACAGTTGGCGAAAGCTCTGACAATTCAGCAACTATTCCAGTGTCTGTTCTCACTACGATGTTTGTTTCCGGATGCACCGATTCCGGTCTGTAGTAGTCGTAGGGGCGGAAGCCAGTTGACTCAACAGCCACGTAATACTCGGGATCCATGCCGTGTGCCTTGACCAATTCTTTGGTGTGATTTTGAACTTGCTCGATCAAGTTTTGGAACTTGCCATTATTCCCGCCGGTGGTTGGTGGCATGATACGCACGGATTTGAACAGTCGGCGATCGAGGAATCGTCTGGCGAGGTCCTTCAAGACCGGGTCTTTGTCTTCAACCCAGCGCTTGATGTGATATGTCATTTGAATGTCATCGAGTGAAAGATATTCATCGACAGTCAAGTCTTCGCCGTTCAGCCATTTTTGTGTCGGCTCGTCCATGAAGCTAAACTTGTGTTTTTGCTCCATCAAATGTCTAACGCGCTTTAGCAGCTTCGCGAGATGCGCTCTGGCCGCTAAATTCTTACGGTGGTAGTAAACCTGCGCATACATCGAATAACGACCGAACAGATAATCTTCGACTGCAGTTTGACCTTTTTCTCCAACTACTTCGATGCGATCCTTTTCTTGATTTACTTCCATCGAACGCAGTATGCGCTGCAAGGCAAGATGCCCATATGCAGTGCCCGTCATGTAGCTGTCGCGAAGCAAATAATCGAAGCGATCGCAATCGAGTTGGCTCGAAACAATGTGCGAAACATACTTCGGCAAATGCTGCTTCTTCAGTAGTTTTACAATCTTCTCAGCGAGATTTGGAACTTCGGTGAAGCCATCGAGTACTTTGCGTATCTCTGTATCTCCAGAGATGATCCGGCAAGACCACTCTTCGTGATCGTAGTGAAGGATCTTTTCCGTAACGTGACTGTAGGGTCCGTGGCCGCAGTCATGCAAAAGCGCAGAAGCGAGAATCAGTGGTCTATGATCTTCGATTGATGGTGTTTTCTCAGCGAGCATGTCTATCAGTTGCGAGGCAATGTGCATGACACCGACTGAGTGCGTAAAGCGGGAGCCTTCGGCGCCTTGAAATGTGAAGAATGAAACGCCCAGTTGATGAACGCGGCGCAGGCGCTGGAATTCGCGGGTGTCGATCAGGTCCATCACCAAGCGCTCAGCCGGTATGCGCCTATCCAGAACAATGTCCTGGTGGATAGGGTCGAGGTAGGTGCGCTTGTTCGCCATGTTGAAAACCTGCTTCTGGAAAAACCTCAAGCCGCAACCGGAAAGCCCCGTATTTCGGCAAAAGGAACAGCCCGCATACTGCGAGCAGCTTTATTATACTTGCTCAAGTATGGTTCCTCGGGCGGACCCTCTGGGAATAGTAATTATTACGAACCTAGCCATTTCAGAGGTAGTTTTGACATGATTAACAGCGGCTTTGTTTTTCCTGACGCCCCAGTGCAGCCTCTATCTGTTTGGTCGCTGCTTGGCGCGGCTTTGAAAACTTACTCGAAGTCATTTGGCTTCTGCATGCGGCTGATGTGGTTTCCGTGTCTGCTTCTTATTGTCGGAGGACTGCCATTTTCGTTTGAGACTGGTGGCAGCCATCCTTACATAATCATTGCTGGCAAGACGGTCTGGTTCGCAATATTCGGTTTGCTGTCATTGTGGAATGGTATTTTGCGTTCAACCGCATTGAAGAGAATGGTTCTAACGGAGGGGCTCGAGTTTGTGCCAGCCATCGCTTTCGCTAATAGGCTTGGCTGGAAAAACGTTGTAGCTCGGATGGCAATGGGTTCGTTTCAGCTTTTCTGGTTGGGCGCACCACTGATTGCTGGTCTTGCCTTATTTGATCGCGATCCGCACTTTTCAGTTTTGTTTGTAATTGCCGTTGGAGTGCTCTCACTTTTTTCGTTGATTGCTTGGATAAGTGGCGAGTTCTTTTATGAGTCTTTTTCGGTTGTGTTGGCCACGGAGAATGCCGGATGGAAGGCGGTTTTGAAGCGTGCTTTCGACTTGTTTAAGTCCGTGCCTTGGAAGGGCTTTGGTTTCTCCTTCCTGATTCAAATGGCATTCTTGGGTTTGGCGCTGCTCAGTCCGGCTACAGTTTGGTCAATTGGTCAAGTGGGTCTTTGTTGTGCAGGGCTGGATGGTGCAGCAACGCCCCCTCTGTGGCTAGAGTTGATTGACGACGTTGTCGAATTCGGTGTCAACTTGGTTACGATTCCGCTTGCTGCCATTTGTTACTCGTATTTCGTAAACGACGTGCGATTGCGCCTTCAGGAGAAGCAGGCGCAATCTGCTCAACACTAGTGAGAATTCAATGACGTTTGAAGGGCGCATGCAATGCGCCCCCACGCTCTAAGCGGTTTTCTTCTTTCTGCCGGACATGGCTAGAGACGCAATTGCCAGCAGCATTGCAGTGCCTAGAACTGGTTGCGAAAGGTGGTGCAGCTTGTCGAATTTTGCACCGACTTCTGCGTCGGTCTTCATTTGAGGAAGCATTGCAGCCATTGGTGCTGTCAGTCCGAGAGCGAAGACGAGGACCAGAATCGCGCTGGCAATGCTGGTTCCGTATCTTGCAAAAGTGCATTTGCTCTTTTCCGGGTTGGTGAAGAAATCTGCTACCTCACTTACGATGAGTGCGATTGCGGCTCCCAGAGCTAGTTTACTGAAGTGAATGAAGAGTGGAGCGTTGGCCAGTCCGATGGTTGCTTTATCGAGACCCGCAGCATGCCCTTCTTTCGCGATGTTGACCACAACGAATACTATGGCTACCGAGCCGCCGAAAATAATTGACAGAGCGAGAAGGCGCACTGTTTCCACGAATTTGTTCATTGTTGATACCTATTTTGTCTTTGCCGGTTTACCGGAAACCACCAGTCTGAGCTTATCCTGGGCGTTTTGACTCGCATCCTGGCCGAATTGCCGGCACTTCGTCTGCGCTAGTGAAAAGTGGTATCACGCTCAAACCAAGAGATGTAGCTATTTCTGTATTAAGTTTCTCTAGGTCGGCTTTCGCAAAGCCCACAATCGTCTGTTTTATGACTCCGTCCTTATCGACCAAGAACAAGGATGGCACTATGTTTAGGTCGTATTTGACAGTGTTTTCAAGTTTGTCGTCGAGAAGTAGCGGAAATGTTACGCCGTACATCTTTGCAAAAGAGGTAGTCGCATCCGCGTCGTCTTGGGAAATACCCCAAATCGGAAAAGTGGGATAGCTTCTGTGAATCCGCTCCAGGTAAGGGAATTCGAGCTGTACGACTGGGCAGGTGACTTTGAAAAAAGCCAAAAGCACCAGTGCTTTGTTTTTCAGCTCGTCTTGCAAGCTGTAGGCGTTCCCGGAGCTTGTAATAAGCTTGAAATCAGGAGCCTTAGTACCTTCAATAAGTGCTACCATTGCTATCTCGGTCCTCCAAGACCATTCTACATCCTTGGCAACAGGTGCAAAATAGCACCAGCCATGGCTCAAGCGATTTTTCTATGGGAGCCTTTTCCGTGAAGCCGATTCGATCAGTTGAAGTAATGCCGTTCTTGCCCCCGGAATTGGAAGGGCTGCGAGAACTCGCCTACAACTTGCGATGGACGTGGGATCACGAGACCATCAATCTTTTCCGGCGCCTTGACCGAGAGTTGTGGGAGACAACCGGGCACAATCCGGTTCTGCTCCTGGGCACCGTCGCTCAAGAGAGATTGAACGAAGCGGCTGCCGATGAGGGTTTCGTTGCGCACCTCGAGCGCATACTTGCGAAATTCCGCGAGTACATGAAGCTAGAGAACACCTGGTATGAAAAACACCATCGCCGGGCTAAACCGCATACGGTGGCGTATTTTTCCGCAGAGTTTGGTCTGACCGAAGCGCTCCCAATTTACTCGGGCGGTTTGGGCATCCTCGCGGGCGATCACATCAAAGCCGCGTCAGAGCAAGTGCTTTCGCCTTGGCTGCAC
>DTSE01000238.1 GCA_012965515.1 Candidatus Melainabacteria bacterium
AGACAAACGCGTTGGAATAGAGGAACATCTAACAGACTGTAGGGGCGGCATTATTGCCGCCCGAAGCCGGCGAGCCGCCGGCGCTCCCAGGCGACAATCGATGACGTAGGGGCGGGATAAATCCTTCGCGGCGCATGGAGCCTCATGCGACTCTTAGACGACGAACAATCAACAGGAAGTAACTCACAGTGCAGAAAGTAGAAGAATCGAAAATGACTGAGTTAAAAGGCAAAGACAGGCTAATCGTGGCGCTCGATGTGCCAACGATGTTTGACGCATTGAAGTTGGTCGATGAATTGCGAGATGAAGTCGGCATGTTCAAAGTTGGACTTGAGCTTTTCACGCACTGCGGAACGAAACTTTTGGAAGAGCTGAAGAAGCTGGAGGCGCCGGTCTTCTTCGACGGCAAGTTTCACGATATTCCGAACACCGTTGCAGCTGCTTCTAGAGAAATCGGCGGACGCGGCGTGCAGATGTTCAACGTGCATGCGCAAGGCGGCAGTGAGATGATCAAGGCGGCGCAGAAAGCCGCACATGAAGCGGCTGACGCTGCCAAAGTCCAGCGACCGATTCTTTTGGCAGTAACGGTGCTGACAAGCATCTCACAAGAAATTCTGACTAACGATCTTGGAATTTCCGACAAGGTCGATGATGTTGTGGCTCGTTATGCGGCTCTTGCTAAGGCGTCAGGAGCAGACGGTGTGGTGGCATCTGCGAAAGAAGTGCCAATCATCAGATCGAAAGTCGGGAAGGACTTCGTCATCGTCACTCCGGGAATTCGCCCCACCTGGGCTTCCGAAGACGATCAGAAGCGTATCGTTACGCCCAAAGATGCTGTGGAAATGGGAACTGACTATGTTGTAGTCGGCAGACCCATCACGCGCGCAAAAGACATGAAAGACGCAGCGAAGCGCATCGCTGATGAATTGAATGTATAGAAGCATTGCAGCTGCGTTTCGATCGAAACGTCGCTGACACAGTCGGGCGCATGCAATGCGCCCCTAGAAAGACAAGAAACACCAAACTCATGTCGTTTTCAAAAGATAAACACAAGCTCGTCAATGCTGTTTTTGCATTGCTGCTTGCGCTTTGCGCGTGTTTCAGCACGATGATGTTTTCTCTTGCACAGGTCTTATTGCCTGCGTCTTTGTTGCTTGCACCGACGCTTGTACCTCCTCCCGCTCAAGCTGCCGAGGAGCGAGAACGCCCTGTAAATTTCGTTTTCCTGGTCGATGTTTCCGGCAGCATGGTGCTCAAGTCGACGATGGTAAAGGGACCAGACGGCAAAGACATTACTCTCTTTGAGGCTTTGCGAGCGGCGCTCAAACAGATGGTTGAAGACAGTCGGCTGATTGGTCCTGCCAGCCAAGTTTCATTCATTACATTTGGAACCGCAATCACAGAGAAAGCAGATTGGCCGACAAAACTTGCAGATCCGGCTCAGCGGACTGCGCTAGTCAGCAAAATTGTTTCTCCTGAAACTCTCGCAGCCGACAAACATGGCGACACATATATGGGTGGCGCATTGCATGCTGCTGTGGAAAAGGCGCGCGCGCTGGCGAAAGAGGGCGATGCCTGCACGATGACTTTCATTGTGATGTTTACCGACGGCTGGGACGAACCACCTGCGGGAGCACCGCATAAAGTGCGAGATGTGTCGAAGCAGATACTACTTGAAAAACGTATATCGAAAGAAAAAGTTGGCGTAGATACCTGGCAGACACGCGTTGTCGGCTTGCAGAGGCTGCCTGATAGCAAGGCGGGAACGACCACGGCGAAAGAGCTTGCGACTCTCATTGGTGGTGATTTCATCGATGTGAATTCGCAATCTGGTGGCACAGTCTCCGACAGAATTTTTGCTGCGCTGAAGAAAACTGTTGAGAGTCTGAAGGGCGAGATTGTACTGGGCTCTTCCTCGAGCGCTGGTATAGGCTTGAGCTCTGGTGCAGGCGAGAAGGGGCTGAAATCGGGCATTGTGCACTTTGGCAATGTGGATGGAAACGGATTGTCCGACTGCACATTTCCAGTTGAATTGAGATCTTGTTATTCGGAACAAGTTGGAAGAGTAGAGGAATGCTCGTCTTCTGTCGATTCTGCTGCGCGCGTGCGAGAGCTCATGAAAGCCACTGCAACGAGTTCGTTCGGTGGCGGTATGCGCTTGGTATCGAGCCTTCCTACCGGTGCTGTTACAGTCGCTTTGACTCAGCCTGATGTGCTTCTCGCACCAATCATTCCTGGACGGAAATACGAAGGCGACAAACCGACCAACCTCGTTCCCGTCACGGTGCAAGCTCACAGCAATTGCCCTGCCGGACATTTTCTTGGCTTTCTAAGGATGTCATCCACCGCACGCGTGCCGCAGTTGGTTCCTTTTGTAGTGTCGGTGCCCAGCCGTCTGGTTGTTTCACCTGAGAGCCTCAAAGTGAAAGTCAAAAAGCCTGGATTCTTCTGGCCGGAACCTACAGCAGTCGAGATTGCTGCAGCGTTCGGGCAGTCGGATGGCGCAAAACGGCAGACTGCGGTGAACGTTGAAGTCACGCCTGAATCTGCGCAAATGAAAACAGAACCTGGCAAACCTGCCGCCGCCGAATATCAGAACGAGAGAATCGACGTCGCCAATATCAATGAAGGCAAACCCCTGAAATTTACCTACGATGCATCTAAGGCGGAAAAGCAAGAGATAAAGATGAATATCTCCATTCCCGCAAAGCAAAAGCCTGGCATGTATACAGGCAAGTTGACGGTGAAGGTGAGCGGTGATTCGGAGACGATGGCGCCAAGTCAGATTCCGTTTGAAGTAGCAGTAGATCCCAGTCCATGGGAAGAAGTAGCGCCGGTAGCTGTGCCTCTGATTATTGTCTGCATAATCGTCTGCGGATTTGGCATTTTTCTTTGGTTGTCTACACTGAAGCGAAGAGGATAGGTTCATTTAGAGCGGCGTGGGGGCGCGTTGTGGGGGGCGCGTTGTGGGGGCGCGTTGCACGCGCCCATTTTTGCTCATGGTATGCGTCGGAGATAGAACCGGGCGATGCATGGCATCGCCCCTACGATGCCGGCTGGAAGCCAGCGCTCCGGCCGAATCAAAACCCGTCGGCGCGTGGCGTCGACCTGACGCTAAAAGCTGCATCGACCCTACATGAAAAATCAATGATTGGATGTCCGTAAACCCAATGGGCGCGCCAATTCTTGTGAGATTCTTAAGAGTTGGATTTTTGTGTTTAGGAAGTATTCCCAGCGGGCTAATGCCTAGTAATTAGAAGACCAAAGAATTATTCCAAACGGCCTGACAAAGGGAAGGAAGTTACAGAGCATGGACACGACGTGGTGGTATGGCATTCTCGCAATCGTAAGCATTCTCATCGCTGTTGCTCTCAGATTCGGCATTTACACAATTCTCGTGAAATTCAATCGCTGGTTACCGGAGAAGGCGACGCAGGTGGCGAACATTTCCAGCATTGCGGCCGGCGGCATTGCGCTGCTCGCACTGGTGGGAAATTTTCTGCTATCGAAGCACTGAGATTTTTAATTCGTGGAACGCAACCTGAGACAAGGCGCTCAGTGCCTGCACGTAGCAAGTTTTGTTTGATTTGAATTGGTTGGTCCGGTGGTCGTCAGCAAAGGCAAACTTTAGAGGACTAGAAAGTCATGGCAATTAGAACAATCCCGTCGCTGGTAGTTGGACTCGGTGGAACAGGGAAACGGGCGCTGACGCACCTGAAACGGCGCATTTTTGATACTTATGGCGTTGAAGAACTGCCGTGGATTCGCATGCTGTCGATAGATACCGATAGTGCTGGTGTGAACAATCCACCAGTTATCAGTCAGACGACTGGCGAATTCATCAATCTCGGCAACACAGAAATGCGTGTTATCGACCAAAGCGATACGCCGCAGGTCATAAGCAATCTGTCCGCGCCGGAGAACAAGCACATTCTCGATTGGTATCCCGATCCGGACTTGAAAGTCGACTTCCCGAAAGCTGCGCGTGGTTCCGGACAAGTGCGCATGTTCGGCAAAATCGGTCTTTACAAAGGCGACAATCTGCATACCACCTATCGCTGGTTGCAACAGGCCGCGCACGATGTTTCCGACCCGGCTTCGTGGGAATCATTCCCCGGCTTTGACGTCGACCAAAATCTCCAGTTCGTGTACGTAATCTGCTCAATCTGTGGTGGCACAGGCAGTGGCATGTTCTTAGACGTGGCTTATATGCTGCGCAAAATTTGTGGTGTTGATCCATCGACGCGAAGATTCATCGGTATGTTAGTCATGCCGGAAGTTTATGAGCCCGTGGTTGAAAACGCCCACATCAAGCGCATTTACGCTAACGGCTATGCCGCTTTGCGAGAACTCGATTATCTTTTGAATAGCAACAAACGCTCGTACAAAATCCGCGGTAAGGATCATACCTTTGTAGATTTTTCGGGCGACGTGACGCCGTTCGATTTTACGTTCCTCTTCAGCAACAAAAACCGCCGCGGCGCAGTCATCTCGCAGCGTCAGGTTTCTGGCGATAAGCCTGTTGCAGTGGACGACAGAGTTGCGCAGTATATGTCGGAAGCGATCGTCACGGATGTTCTGTCTCCGCTGACCGAGCGTAGCGAGTCTATTCTCAGTAACATCTTCACCTCAATTGCAGATCCGGAAACCGTCGAGGATCGGACATTCTATAAGTCCTATTCCGCTGTTGGTGTTTCGTCCGTCAAGGTGCCGCCGATCAGTCATTTCTCAAAAATGATTGAATCGCGCTTGTGCAATTCCGCAATAGATTTTCTTTTGAGACCGGACCCGGAAGTGACGGAGAAGGCGTTAGCAAAGCAGTTCTTTGCGGATCATCTTTCCAAACTTGAAGACGAACTGACTCTGAAAAACAGTTTGAGCGTGGACCCTGCCTACGGCCGTTTCCTTTCACGCCCGTTCCATGAAGAGTTTCGCCTCAATCGGCCGGCCTGCGTCAACAAGTTGAAACAGTGGGTGGATGCGGCTCTCAGTGAAAGCATCGATGTGAACAGCCCGCTCGAGGGCGAGCAGCATGCACTGACATGTCGTAAGAATGCGCTCGAAGTTGTTGCCGCGGAACTGGAGAAGTCCTTCAAGGTGTTCGCGGACGATCCGGAGCGCGGATACGTCTTCCTTTATGAGTGGCTCGAAGAGCTGATGGCTAACTGCAAGTCGAAGCTTCAACAAGTCACTTCTGTTCCGCAAGTCGAAGGAGATCCTACTCGCCAAGTAAAGGAAGCAATTGATTCGCTTCAACGTGTCAGCAACGATGTGCAGCTGCCTGTGCTTCGTGACACGCTCGAAGTACTGCTTGAGCGTTTGTCCGAGTATTACGACAGTCGCGGTCGCGCGCTGCGCTCGCACCGCCTGATGGTTGGCTTCTACGAAGAGCTGAGCAAGGTTTTTGAAAAGCAATATTCGAAAGTCAAAGGCTTGGTCGATAACATCAAGGTTCTCGACGACAGCATGGGGTCCGAGTTTGACCAGACTGTCGCTGACCTCGGCGACATGACTCAAGAGAGAATTCTGATCGACAAGAACTTGATCGGGCGCAAAGAAGTCGAGAAATTTATCGACAGCTTGCTTGCTCCGCTCTGGCATAAAGGCGATTGGAAAGCCGTTGTTCCAACGTTTTCAAACGACGTCAAGGTGCTAATTGAATCTGAATTGAGTTATAAACTCCTCCAAATTCAGTTTGATCATTCGCAAACAGATCAAGCTCGCAAAGAGAAAATCGAATCTGAACTTCGAGCGTTCGTAAAGACGAAGCTCCTACCGCGCGTTTTCACAATCAACCCTGAAACCGGCAAGTGGAAAGAGCCTGCATACACTACCGCAGACGGACGAAGTCTGCTTCTAGACTTTGGTGCTGAGAATTTGTTGACATTGATGGTTCAGCATTCTAACCCGCTCTGGTTCGTTCAAACTCACCAGATTGGCTCTGCCAGCCAGCCTGTAACGTTTCTCGGACTGAATGGTATCAAGTTGCCAGAAGACATCGTAGGTGAAGTGCAGAAGCACATTCCGAATTTCCGCACTACCGACATTGTCCTTTCTGATGTTGAGCCGCGCGTTGTCGTGAAGCAGTACGACCCGCTGTACTCGCTGGCTTCATATGCGACGATTGGTGATTACGAAAACTATTACAAGAATACCGATCGCAAACTGAACCCGATGCATACCGACGTGAAGTTCGTGCCGGAGCCGAACCCCTATTTGCAGTGGTTGTCGTATAAGTCACCAGACCGCGTCACCATCAAGGTTTGCGACCGTGGTCACGACATCGGCGGCTGTGATGACGACACTCAATTCTGCCCTCACTGTTCGCTCGATGGCGTCAAGACGCTTATCGTCAAAGGCAAAATGCTTTGTCCATTGTGTACGCAGATAATCGATAAGGGTTCGCGTAAGTGCCCCGAATGCCGTGGCGTCATTGATGGAGTCGAAGAAAAATCCGCCCAGAGAAAAACCATCCCACCTGGCACTGCCATCGATCAGAAGAAGACTTTGTGTCCAGGCTGCGTCACGCTCGGCAAAGAAAATCCCGAGCAGATGGTCGTGAAGCAAGGCAAGGAAAGCACCGGCAAGACTTTCTGTCCGGACTGCGGCTCTATTTGGACCAACTTGTGTCCATACTGCAGCGCGGCGCTCGAAAAGCTAACAATGTGCACCAAAGGTAGCGACTCCTGCATATTCGAGTCGCCTGAAATTCTTCTGTGCTGCGGTTGCAACTGCCCTGTCACACCTGACACCGGCAGATGCCCGCGCTGCTTGAAGGAACTTGACGAGTGTGTGCAATGCAAGGCCGCCGGCAAGGAAAAACGCATGGTGCCGAAAGACGGCAAATGTCCTGAACGCCACGGTGAGAAAGACAAAGTCACCGCAGCCGTTGGTGCATCATAGTTGCCGCGTATATTGTAGTCGCTGAAAGGGGTCATAAATGGCGCTGACATTTCATTTGCGAGATTTGAATCCGGAGGTCGTGAAAGCCTGGCAGCAGTTTTTCAGCCGAGGGGGTCGGGTCGAGATTAGTGAGGGCGACGTCATGGACCTTGACGCGACTGCCATCGTGACCCCGGCAAATAGCTTCGGGATCATGGAAGGCGGTCTCGGCGACTGCCTCAACAAAGTTAGCCAGGGTAAGCTGGAAAACCGCATTCGCAAAATGATTCAGGATAAACATGCCGGTGAGTTGCCGGTTGGTCAAGCTGAGATCATCAAATCGGGAATGGACAAGCCTCAGTTTGTAGTGGTGGCGCCTACAGTGCGCGTGCCGATTCGGCAGACGAATACCAACGTCAACACTTATTTGGCTACCCGTGCCGCTTTGCGTGCTATCGCGGCGCACATCCGAGAAGCGAATGAAAGCGGCGGTTCGAAAATTGAGTCGGTTGTGTTTGTTGGCATGGGAACAGGGGGTGCTAAGTATCCACCAGCGGTGTGCGCGTTCCAGATGTACGAGGCATATTGCCAGGTTGTGCTAGGACAGGAGCCAAATTTTGCAACTATAGAAACCGCAACCGCTCACGACACCGAACTTCGCAAGTCTCGCTTTATCTGAGCGTACAGTCGCTGCTGTGGTGAGTGTATACAACTAAGCGCAAGATGATTCAATTGTGGTGGCTAAAGAATGTCTCCAGCCGAATTATTCGCGACTCCGTCACCTCAATGGCACGAAGAAACTTAGTCACTCTTTGGTCCAGAATGAAAGAGCGCCATCACTGACTGCAGTAGAAGCCTGGCTACTTCCTTTGGCTCCAATTTTTTTCTAGGTCTCGCACATTCTCTTCCCCGACAAGAGAGACCATCGACGCTCGGGCCTTTTCAACAAATTTTGCCCTATCTTCTGGCTTTGAATAGAGTTCGCCATTAACGTAGCCATACTGATTTGGCGGTGAAGAAATGGGAACTATGACTGATTTAAATGCCCGATACTTTCTAATGAGATTGCTAGCTCGTCCAACTAAAAACTCTAGCTGCGCAGGCATCGGATGTGCGTTTTCTTCGTCTTGTACGCGAATTGCCTCGTTTATTCCAATACCAAATGGAAAGTCACCTACATTGGGCGGATAACCATGTGGTCTCGATGTCGGTAGTTTTGACGACCGGATTACATAATCATCTGCGATGGCGGCTAAATACTCAAGTCTGTCTAAATGCTTTAGTTGTGGATACCCTTTCTGTAATTCGTTTATTGCCAGCGCCGTCATATTGTCGGACTTTATGCAAACAGCCCAGAGCTTCTTAACTGTTGTGATGTCTTCTGGTTTCACATCGCTAGAGTTGAATATCCACACCGTGGGGTTGAACGCCTCTATGATTTTGTCATCAGCAAGGCCCTCTTTCATAGACGCAAGTCTTTTCAACCGGAAGTCGGTAATGTATGAGTCCACCAGGTTCTTGAGTCTTTTCCCCCCGTTGACATAGTCATCGTCAAAAAGCTCGATGGCTTCGACGCCGCAGATCCTTACTAAATCCTTCTTCAGCTCAATATCACGCGGCGAAAATGCGCCGTTTTTCTTAATCGGTGTAACGTAGCGGCTGTAGGCCTTAACAAGGGACTTTGCTTCTTCAAAGAGTAGCTGCCACGTTTCTTCTGTGTAGCCGCTCGGCAAAGTGATGGTTTTGTCAGATTCTTGAAGTGATTTGAATGCGGGCAAATTGAGAACACCAAGAACATAAATGTAGAGTGGAACTTCATCCGGACTTAAGTTGCACTTGCTCTTCGTTTTTTCAATTTTTGAATCCTGTTCTTTTTGATGCAGAGCGGCTATCCACAGCAAGCCAATTGCCTCAACATCATATGTTCCTATCACTCGAGAATCATCGCAGTATTGTGTGATTACTTCCCATGCTGGTTTGCCCTTTAGGTTCGCGAAAGAGTTCTCTACTTGATTGTTGGACTTTTGCTTTACTGGCTGTCTTGCAAGTGCAGTGGTGCCAACAAAAGACACCAAAGTCAGTGCTAGCAAAACAACCAATCGTTTCATCGAATACGCCACGAACGTCTTAGTGAACGCCTTCCGGTTCTTCGAATGCCATCGGTGATGGCAAATCATTTGTGCGTCTTTCCTTGCGTTTTTCTTTGCCACTAAATGTGGTGTGCGGTTTGATTTCATTGGCGGGCGGCAAGGTGTCGACATCGTTTGCCGTTTTTCGTGCAGACTGAACATCACCAACTGCAGGTGGTTCGGACGCTGCGAGGTGTTCTTCTTTGTACTCGACGATGTCTTCTGCAGTCTCTTCTGGCTTAGATACTGGCTTACTTTCCAGTTTTTCCTTTTCTGGCGCGGACAAGTCGCCTGCGCGCCCAGGGTGGGCAGGCTGGGCGTTGGCATGTTCGCTGCCAGCCTCTTTGTTCTTCACCATGCTGTCGGGGACTTTGGACATTGAGTCGGTGAAGTGGTGGATTTCGGAAAGGTCTTGTGCTGACGGCGTCGGCTCGTGACCTTTCTTGAACATGTTGAGGAATGATTGCCAGGGCGTGGTGGCTTTGTCGCTTTGCTCGGGGGTGTGATACAGGTATTCGATCGGGTCTGCTAATTCGTCTGCGTTTTGGTAGCGCACCAGCATGCCACGGCTGGCCGCCGAAATTGAGCCCGTTTCCTCCGAAACAACAATGCACAGACCGTCGTAAATTTCGGAAAGTCCAATGGCTGCGCGGTGGCGAGTTCCATACCTATAGCTGAGCTTGGGATTTGAAGTCATGGGAAGAATCACGCCGGCGGCGACTATTTTGTCGTTGCGTATGACGACAGCGCCATCATGCAGGGGCGACTTGTGGAAGAAAATCGTGAGCAACAGATTCATCGAGATGTCTGCTTTGACGGGGGTTCCCGGGCTGACGTAGTCGCGCTCACCCTCTGGTGGTTCGATAACAATCAGCGCACCCGTCTTGCTGCGCGAGAGTTCTTTCACCGCGGCGATAATTTGTTCGATATCCCGCTTCAACTTCTCCTGCTCGCTGTCTGCCAGCGAGAGGTCCGTCCTCAGGGTTTTAACCCGGCCGAGATAGCCAAGTCCGCGGCGTATTTCGGGCTGGAAGACGACGACCATTGCCATTGCCGCGACCGGAATCAAATGCTGGAGCAAGGAAGTGATGATGGTAAACCCGGCGAAGTACGACACCAGGAAGATCATCGAGATGATGATGACGCCTTTTACGAGCCTTTCCGCTTGCGTTCCGACGATCCGGCTCCAGACCCAGAGCACGGCATAGACAATAATGAAGAGCTGGACAATGGTTTTGGCTACTACAACCCCGTCGAGGTGAGAAAGCATTCTTTCCAGATCCATTGTGATCTCGCTCCCCGCTCGACTCTTGCTCTTTGCCGTTGGCTCTTCGACCGTTTAATCTTTGAGCCGGTTCGGCACCCTGTCCTTGCTGACTAAATCGTCGTTGTTTTCCCGTTCGATGATTGTTTCAGCCTGTCCTTCGCTGACCAGCACACAGGCTGGGCGTCCGGTGCGATTGTAATTGGAGGCCATGCTGTAGTTGTACGCACCGGTAGCGAACACGGCGATTAGATCACCAGTTTGCGCAGATAGATAAGCCTCCTCTACGATTATATCTCCCGATTCGCAGTAGCGGCCGACAATAGCCGCCGGAGATTTGCTGGAGCTGCTGTTCATGCGGTTTGCGACCGCTGGAGTGTATTTTGCGCCATACGTTATCGGTCTTGGATTATCAGCCATGCCGCCGTCTACGGCGATGTAGTCGGTTCCGTCCGGCAGTTTTTTCGTGTGTCCGACCGTATATATCGTTGTTCCGGCTGGTCCTATGACTGAGCGCCCGGGCTCGACGAGGAGTTCGGGAAGTGTCAGATTGCGCTCCTTGAAGGCTGAGAGCGTCTGCTCTGCTACCTGACGTGCCCATTCATAGATTGGAGCTGGTTTGTCGGCTTCAACGTAAGTGATGCCCAGCCCTCCTCCGACATCCAGGAGCGGGAAATCCAAACCGTGCTTGTCTTTCGCGTTTTTGTACAAGTCTGCCAGGATGTTTACTGTTTCTAAAAACGGTTCGAGTTCTTTCGATTGGCTGCCGATGTGAGCATGCAGCCCTAATAGTTCAATTCTATTGCTCTTTGTTTTTGCCGCTTCAAGAACGGCATCCAGCTCACCCAGCGGCACTCCGAACTTGCTGGTTGCGTGGCCGGTGACAATGTGGTGGTGCGTATCTGGTTCTACATCTGGTATCACTCTGATCAAAACTTTTGCGCGCGCGTTCAATTCTTCTGCTATGCGCTCGCACATCTCCAGTTCGGAAACGCTGTCCAAGACTATTTTAGGTCCGTTGTTTGCAATCGCCTTACGAATCTCGTGCTCGGATTTATTGTTGCCGTGCACATAGATGAGGTCTTTAGGAAACCCCGCTTTCTCGGCGGTATACATCTCGCCTTCCGACACCACATCCAAGCCCATGCCCATCTTTCGAACCAAATGGCACATCGCCAGGCAGAGAAAAGCCTTGCCGGCATACAGCCCGCGAGCGTTGGGGTAGACGGACAGCCCTTCTTTGAGCGCCCTGCCTGCCTGGAGGATGGTTTCCTCGTCCATTATCCACAGCGGCGTCCCGAAGCGTTTCGCCAGCTCGACCGTGTCGCAGCCGCC
>DTSE01000239.1:0-1059 GCA_012965515.1 Candidatus Melainabacteria bacterium
AATGGTGAGCAGAAGTTTGATGCGGTCGGTCGCCATCTCGCCGGTAACTGAATTGATTTCGTCTTGCTTGCCCAAAACCGCTTTTTCGTCCGGGTCGGTTTCCAAAGAAAGCTGATGCATCTCTTGAATCAAGCCCATCATGCGCTTAGCTTTGACGCGCGCTTGGTCCTCGAACTCTTTCGCTAACTGACGAATGCGCATCTCCTGCTCTTGGGATACGCCCGCTTGTCTGTAGATAGCCATTGGATCGTTACCGCTGCTCGCTCCACCCGCCTGTGCTTGAGCCAGTCGGCGTCGGTTGAGCTGCGGTGCCGCTTTCTGTTCTGCTGATGTGGAGGCTACTTTCTTAGCTTCCGCGTTCGTTTGAGCTGCTGCCTTCTGATCTCCTTGCGCTTGCGCTTGCACCGAATACGATGCCAAAAGGGCCAAAGAACAAATTGCGGAAACCTGCGCAAGAACTTTCAATGACATCGGTGAACTTCTCCGGTCGAGATCCAAACAGGCATAATGATACCAATTTGGCTGGAAGTGTTCCCGATTCTTCTTTGAGCTCACGGACCTTTGACTCGCAAAAGTCAGCATTGCGAGCCGGTTGCGTTGTGGACAGCTTTATTAATCAATCCCCATGTGGACGAATGGCGCCCAAGCATGTATCGGGTGCCCGTTTTCCAGTGCTTGAATTTGCGCTTGCCGCAGCGCCTCATATATGGATATCTTCCCGCCCTGCCATGCCGCGTGGAAATCCTTCATAAGCGTTGCTGTCGAGCGGTCGGCTACCTCCCATAGGCTGAGCACCAGATTGGGCATGCCTGCGTACATAAGAGCGCGTGCGAGACCGAGGATTTCGCCTCCGGCTGTGACTTTATTGACGCCTGTCTGGCAGGCTGACAAGACGAGGAGTTTGCCGCAGTGCGTTCTGAGCACATTGCCTTGCAGAATTGCGGCGGCTGTAAGGATGCTGCCGTCGGCAAGAACCAGTCCTGAAGCCAGTGGCTCGTCCGGATTGAAGACTGCGTGTCCGGCGAAATGCACGACCGGATATTTGGAGAACAGCTCAGG
>DTSE01000239.1:1069-3268 GCA_012965515.1 Candidatus Melainabacteria bacterium
TCCTGGTTGGTTAGCATTTTGGAGCGCGTCGAAGTGGATTTGCCGAGATCGAAGATTGTTTGCGCTTCTTCCAACGTGTAGGTGAGGTCATCGAGACCGGCTGCTGAACGCAAGCGCGAGCTGAAGATGACGCCCTCCTTGCGCGTTATCGAGTAGTCGCTGATCGCGGAAACCAAATAAGGGGCGGTAGAATCGTCACTGTGTGCGCCTTGAGCTTCGGCAGTTTGTGCCTCGGCTTTTTCTTTTGCAAGAACAGGTATCAAGCTTGTGGTCGGCAGATAGCTGGTTGCGAATTTCTGGCAAACATATCCCGTGCCGTCGTGAAGTGCACTGAAAGGCAGGTGGAATAAGCTTCCGTGTGGAACCAAAAGTAAGTGGTTGATGTGCTCGGGCAGCTCGGCAAGGACGTTTCCGAATAGGCCGGTGTAAAGACGTTTGCACAAACTGACCGGAACTTCCCATCCTTCAGTCGCCGACATCTCGAGGAAATTGGCGAGATCCTCTTCGAGGACCGTGAGTTTTTCCGCGTCGGTAATGAGGTTGAGTGACGGTTGCGCTGCGCCATGCCAGAGACTCGCCGACAATAGATATTGATCGGTCCAGTAGAATTCGACGATTGCTGTGTCGCGACTGAGTAGATATGCACTACCGGCAGTGCGGGTTTCATTCCATAATTGACTGATTTCTGCGAAGCTCAACGTCGAAGCGCAAATCAAGCTGGCGTAGTTGGGATGCCGCCTGCGCAGCTGATTGACGACGTCGCGCCACTCGGCGTATATGCGCTGCGAATCTTCGGCGGGGATGGCCGCACCCCGCGTTCCGCTCTCGCCGCCGCCACCGCTCGAACCTTGCCAGAACAAGCGTTCGAAGTGTGCGATCTGATTGCGCAATTCTGATTCGTGTTGAATAAGTTTTTGCAGAGATTCGTCGCCGCTGTCATCGAGTTGCGAGACATCAATGGGCGAGTTGCTCAAAAGATCGAGCAGTGCGCGCGATTTTGCGCGACCGACGTATTCTAGCGCTTCGACGCGTTTTCCCATGGACAGACAAACTTTGACCATGTCGCGATACATATCTTGCCCGCGATTCTGGAAGCTGGTCTTCAAATCATCGGCTTTGATTGCCGAGCGCTGTTCGTCGAACAACTCAATTGCAGAGCTGAAGAAATCAAAGGCGGGCTGTAGTTGACCCATTTGTTGGTAGGTCTTGCCCAGGTTGGAAAGATAGATGCGCTGACCCTGCCGATCTTCGATCTCGCGACTGAGACTAAGGGCTTCCTGATAGCGTTCCAATGCAAGGTTCAAATTGCCTTGCGCGAAATAGCAGTCGCCCAAGCTGTCCATGTGAGCGGCTTGCGATTGCAAGTCTTCTTGAGTTTTCGCCAGTTCAACTGCGCGCTGGCAGTGCTCCACAGCTTTGTTGAGATCGCCGCGTTTTAACCACGCGTTGCCGATGTTGCCGAGCCAAATGCCGACCCGGCGCTGATCTTCTGCTTTCTCCGACAATGTGAGCGCTTCTTCGTAGCACGTCGCCGCTTCTTCGTAGCGCTTCGCTTCGAACATCGCGTTGCCCTGACTGCCACGGCAGATGGCTTGCGTTTTTCTGTCCTCGTTCAAACCAGCTTCGTTAAACGCGCGCGTGAAATAGTCGTTGGCGTCGTCATACAGACCGAGTTCCGTGTATGCCAAGCCGAGGCTGCCCAGCCATGCCGCTTTGTTCGGTGTGTCTTCGCGTACTTCGAGCGCATGCCGGAACCATTCAATAGATTGTTCAGCCCATCCTTTTTCTAGGTACAGGCGACCGAGATTGCCGAATGCAATTTCCATGCCGTTGCGGTCTTCGCACGAGTAGGCGGCATCGAGCGCGTGCAAGAAATAAGCAATGGCGTCGTCGACGTGTCCGTCGTCGCGGTATTGCTCGGCGAGCAACAGCGACGCGTGCGCCTCGACTTTTGAAAGTCCGAATTGACGTGCGGTTTCGATGGCTGTTTGGAACGCGGCGACAGCTCTTTCCTTTTCGCCCAAACCTGCAAGTGAGATGCCCTGGTAACTGGAGAAAACTGCAAGAGCGCCGTGGTCGCTCACCTCTTTGGCAAGGTCCACGGCTTTGTCGTAGTAATCGACCGCTGTTTTGTAGTCGCCTTTTTGGAACGCCGCCCAGCCTTTATCGCCCTGGGCTTCCATGGCGGCTCGCTGCTTT
>DTSE01000240.1 GCA_012965515.1 Candidatus Melainabacteria bacterium
TGGCGACATCTTGCCGGCCATCCTTGACTGCTTGGAGAAACTGGTGAATCACCATTGCCGGACCTTCATCCGGGGCTTTTCCTTCCAGTAAATATTTGCTGTTTACGAACTTAAGCACAATTTTGTAGGTACCTGAAGAAGGTCCGGCGGCTTTGCCTGAGCCCGCTGGTTTTTCAGCCTGCGGCTTATTTGAGGCAATGGCAAGAACAATGTCGGCGCCGGAGAAAGAAGCTTTGCCCTGGACGCTGGAAAGCAAGAACGGCGGTACAGAAGTAAAAAGCTCGGAAGCTGCAGTCCAACCGGCCTCAGTCGGTTTGAGCCCGTACAGAGTGATCAGACCGGTGGAGCGGTCATTTCCTGTAATGACCAAGTATTTGGGGGCGCCGGGAGCAGCCGGTGCAGGCGGAGGCACTTGTTTGACCAGCTTTGCATTTCGTCCACTGCCAACTTTCACGATCTTCGCAGGAGCCGGATTGGACTTTGTGACAATCTTTGCGCTCCAGATGGAGGTGTTTTGCGGCATTGACAGCAATTGCGCCCTGTAAGCAGCCGGGAATGCCGGTGGTTTACCAGGTGCAGCCGGAGCTGCCGGATGCCCGGTGAGAATGATGCAGGTCTGAGCATATGGAAACTTGTTGAAAGCCCAAACTTTTGCGCCGCCGGCATCGATGGCGCGCGCGCCTAAATCAGCCAACTGGGGGTGATTCTTAATCACCACAGAGGCATCCACATCACGCAAGGGCGGCTGGCAGAGAGCGTCTTTCATAACATTGACCAGGCGGTCGAATCCAGCTTGATCGGGACTCTGGCTGTATGCAGCAAGCGCTTGCTGCAAAGCCGGACTGACAGCCGGCACGGCAGGAGCCGCAGGGGCAGTGCTTTCGCCGGGAGAAGCCTTGAGCGTGGCAAAACGCTTATCCGATGGGTCGGCAGCGCTCGCAGAGAGACTGGAAACGGAGGCGGAAAGGAGAATAGCTCCCAGGAATGCCAGTGAAGCATGAGACAGCTTGGCCGCCCGCGAAATTGGCAAATGCTCACTCTTGGTCAGTTTCATGTCTATCTCCCTGCTCTGACTGCCACGCAAAAATCAGTTAAGACCACGATAATCTGCGAGTTTGTGTACGCTTGATTTTAACCGCTTGAACACTCAAATGAGATCGGATTGGCATGCCGTGCCGAAAATGGCATTTTTGACAGGCAAGCCAAAAATCTTTGCGTAATTCCACCACGAAAGTCGGCTAGCGGTGGGAGCCTTCCCACAAACTGGCTTTACTTGCTCAGCGCCCAGTTGTACATTTGAGCCAGCTTACGAAGAGCACCGAAAATGTCACTCAACTTCCGACCCCAATCATTCTCAAGCCCAGGCACCGGCGCCGATCTGGCCGGAGCAGGCGGCCACGAGCTTTTGAAAGGCAGCCTGAGCGCAGGCGCTGAAGCCGGCGTGGGCGGCGGATTGGGACAAGTGGACTTGAGCAAGATGCAGGTTTCGTTCCATCCTCCGATGGATGCAACAACTGCCGCGGCGCTTCCTTCGGGCATTGAATTCACCGGCGCCCTTCCTGCGCCTACCGGAATGGAAGCACAAGCACTGGCTTCTATGGCTCCACCGCCCATGGACGCAAGCCCAATGGTCGCGGCACTTGCAGGCGCCAACGAGCCGATTTCGCCAATCATTCAATTGATCATGCGAATGCCCGGCGCGATGGGATTGATGAATTCTTTCTTCGAGGCCCTTGGTCAATTCTTCCTGGGAAGTTCACCTCTGGCTGGCTTGTTTGACCATACCTTGTTTGCTCACTTGGGTTCGGTCGGCTCGCAATTGAAAGTCGGAATGCCGGGAATGCCCGGTATGGAACATACTGCGATCAATATGTCTTTGTTGCCGCAGAATGCACCAATCTTCCAAACTATGGGAAGTATGGGCGGTATGGGTGCGCACAGTTTTATGGGCAACATGCCCTTCGATTCGCTGGCCAGCAAGTTTGCAACCGCGCCGCAATTGAACTTCTCTCCGGAGCATTTTGCCGTCAACAAATTGAATGTCTCCGGTGGTCTTGATCTGAACAAACCGCAATTCGAATGGAGTTCAAAATTCTCCGGACAAGAAGGCGGCGGCTATGGAGAGATGCTCTCCGGACCGCAATTGTCCGATGGAAAGTTGGCGTCACACTTGGGCGGCACGCAGAGATTGTTCTCTGACAAGCTGCAAGCCTCCTCTGGTCTTGCCTCGGCAAAATCCAATTTCCTGCCGACGAATTCACAACCGACGCTCGCCAATAATGCCGTCAATCAAAGTCTTTCGCAATCAGTCCCGCTTTCAAACAACATGCCTTCTTCTCTGAACGTCGGCAGCCAATCTTTTGGAGGCGGATCTGGCAACGGTTTGAGTGCGTCGGGCAGCATGCGCGATGTTTCCATGCCGAGCGCGGACAACAATGTCAGCTATAGAATGGGTCAGGGTTCCGGAGCCGATGCGTCTTCATTGGATGCGGCCCAAGCTTCTATGGACTCCACCGGCGGCAACAACAATCTTCTTGCCTACAACAACAATTCCGAAAGTTTCCGCCCGACACTTGGCGGCATGGACAAAGGCGTTCAAGCGGTAAGCGACAGCGGATCGCAATGGAACACACCGCAAAGCGTTGCCAAACCATCCATCAAAATGGAAGGTCTGAAAGCAAAACAACTGACTTTCGATTCGCTGAAGGACAGCGCCAAAGCGGCACACCCTGCAGCCAATCCCACTGCCAACGCCGGTCATGCAGCACAATCGGCAAAACCAGTTATGGACCATCAAGGTCATCAACTGAAGGCCGGTGGATCGCACGGCGGTCACGGATCGGACGGCATCGCTCACCGCAGCTTGCCTGGCGTGGAATATCACAAACCAAGCCTCAGCCATCAAATTGCAAAACCAGCTGCAAAACCGATTCAAGATTTCAAACCGCAGCAAATCGCGCAAAAGCAAATCAATCAAACTGATGCATCGCAAATGTCTCAACAGACTCCGCAAGATGCAATCAATCAAGCACAGCCTCAAGATGCCACTGGCTTGACTGGCGATCAAGCAGTCGGAGCACCAGCCGCTCCCTCCACATACACCATCCGCGCTGGCGATTGCCTCTGGAATATTGCCAAAGATCAGCTTGGTGATGCGATGAAATGGCAGGACCTCTTCAATGCCAATAAAGACATATTGGGCAGCAATCCTGATCTGATTCGTCCAGGCACTACGATCAACCTGCCGGGGCAAGATGTTGCTGCGCATGGTGCAAGCAATTATGTAGTCAAATCCGGCGACAGCCTCTGGCAGATTTCACAGGATCTACTCGGCGACGGAAGCAGATGGAACGAACTCTATCAGGCAAACGCTTCCATCATCGGCGACAATCCGAGATTGATCATGCCTGGTCAAGAACTGACGATTCCTGGCATGGACGGCGCCGACACATTGGCGCAAGGAGCAGCTGCATCGGGAACTCAAACCGCGCAAGCAGCCGGTCAACAGACTCTTCAATCAGCAACACAAGTACCGGCAGGCGATGCACAACAAGCATTGGCCGGCGGCAATGGAATGGAAGCACAAGCGGCACCGCAACAGGTACAGCAAGTACAACATGTGCAAGAAATGCCGCCAGTTCAAGAGCAACCTATGGCTCAGCCACATGCTGGAGCGGCAACAGGACAAGGCATGCCGCAAGCAATGCAGCAACCGCAAATTCAACCGGCCGCCTACCAACCACAAGCACCAGCCAACTATCAACAGTTGCCGGCAGCAAGTTTGCCTGGCGATAAGAATTCCGTGGTGTCGTCAACAATGGTTCCGACCGACATTGTAGAGATGTTCAGAAAAGCCAAATAGGCTGTACATGCAGATCAGCCAGGCTGCTTACACTGCCGGACAGCTTCGGTGGTAGCACGGGCGATGTCATCGAATGACGCAAGCTTATCATCATGGGCAGCGGCAACTATTGCTTTGAAGCCATTTAGTCCCTGTGTGTCTTTAGCAACGACAGCCGGAACAGCGATGAGACTGCGCCTCATCGCCTTGGAAAGCTTGAGCAATTCTCCAATTGCCTTACCGGAAATCGTCTGCCCATCAAGCTTGCCTTCTCCGGTGACAATCAGATCTGCTTTTTCCAATTTGCTTTCCAGATTCAGAACTTCTCTCACGAAAGCAAAACCAGAGACAATTTTGGCATCCAGGGCTGAAGCAAGACCGAACGCGGTTCCGCCTGCCGCACCATTGCCTTCCGATTCATGATCGGCACGCCCGGTTGCAGCGCCAAGCACTCGTGCAAAATGAAGCAGGTTTCTCTCCAGTAACTGAATATCCGATTCGATTGCACCTTTTTGAGGAGCAAAGACTCTAGCTGCTCCATTCGGGCCTGTTAACGGATTATGCACATCTGTAGCTACCTCGATACGAACATCGCGAACCCAGTCCTTGATTGCAGAAACATCGACGCTTGAGATTTTGCCGAGATTGCCGCCGCCGAGCCCGACTTCATTGCCGGCAGAATCAAGGAACTTGACACCACATGCGGTGAGCGCCCCAGCGCCACCATCGGTAGAGGCGCTGCCGCCCACGGCTACAACTATCCTTTTATAGCGATGCAAATCTACTACAGACTTGATTACCTGTCCAAGTCCGTAAGTATGCGCCTCTAAAGGTTTTAGTGTTCGTCCAGTTAGTTTTGCAATACCGCAAGCACTTGCCAGTTCTATCACAGCCAGATCTGGCAGCGACAACCAAACAGCGGTGGCTGGCTCATTCAGCGCGCCTCGCACCGGCATCTCCTCAACTTTCCCGCCGGCGCCTGCATACAGCGCTTCAATAGTCCCGTCACCACCATCGGCAATTGGAATCATTTCGATAACAGCTTCAGGAATTGCGTGCCTGACGCCTTCTGCCATCGCCCGCGCCACCATCGTCGGTGAAAACGTACCTTTGTATGCGCACGGTGCAACTACTATTCGCATTGCTAGATCAAGCGATCCCCAAAACCATTTCTATGGGATTATGCCACAGAGATATCGACACGATATGAGTTTGAGAATTCATCTTAATTGCGCACGAAATTGAGATTTTCAAGTTTAGTCAATCACTTGAAAGTGCATGAATATTGAGTGACTTGATAAAGTTTTCGGAGAACTCTTCTATGCCATCGAAAGAAGATTCAGATCGTCTTCTGGTGAAGCTAACTCGCATTGCCGCTGAGAATGACGAGCGCGAAGAAGCCAGAGCGCGAGAGCGTTACACGCAATTGCTCAATCATATAGATGTAACTCCATACAAAAAGACTGCCGCGTGGCCCGGAAAGAGTTATTTGCTCGTCGGCAACTCTTACAACATGGATTTCTCATTCCAAGAACCTGTTGAAAGAACCCGCAGAGCAACTTGCATAGCACTTCTTTTCCGCAATGGAGAAAGAGATCGCAATTGGATTCCGCTTGCAGAAGCATTGCAGGATGTAGGATTTGCTTCTGTACTTAGTCGCTTCGAAAGAGAGTGGCTATCCAGAATGCCTGAAACAGCGATGATTGGACCAGCTTACGACAACAACGGCAACTTGATTGCCCGCGCATTTGCAGTTTGGCGCAAAGAGTCTGCAACCGAACGCGAGCGCGAAAAACAGCTTGTCACTGCTGGTTCCGGGAAGGGTCGCAAAAAGTAAATTCAAGACTTACCGGGCCCAGTCTTTGTGGTCCGAAAACTCGAGGGGCGCAATTTTTTTGCGCCCCCGTACGAGTGTTCAGTCTTTCGCCCAACTTCCCGGTTGCTCACCCTTTCGCGGCACTTCGATTTTGTCGACGCGTCTCGAGTGTCGCCCGCCTTCAAACTCTGCGTTCAAAAAGGCCTCAATGGTAGGCTCAAGCAGCTTCTCGTCCATGGTTCGCCCCGCCATACAAAGCATGTTTGCATCATTGTGCTGCCTGCACAGAGCAGCAGTTTCAGGCTCATGCAAAAGTGCAGCTCTGATTCCGCGCACTTTGTTGGCGACTATCGAGATGCCCACGCCCGAACCGCAGCAAAGAATGCCGCAGACAGCTTCACCGGAAGCTACAGAATCCGCTGCTTTTCTTGCGTAATCCGGATAGTCACAGGACTCCTCTGAAAATGTTCCGAAATCGATGAACTCGATAGACTTGCCTGTCAGCATTTTCTTGATCTTTTCTTTCAAGGCAAAACCGGCATGGTCACTTCCGACGGCAATTTTGCCGCCTGTTTCTTTTATTTTGCTGGCGAAAGTCATGTTGAACCTGTACCGATAAATTGAGATTGCTCAAAACGGACAAACGACGCCGCTCTGAAGTCTCAGAGTTTATCAGTTTGACTTCCAAAATATCCAATATATAGATCAGCAGTAGGTCGCGTAGCGCTGTGCCTTGCGCTGCGAAAAGTCTTTCGGCGTCTCGAAATGCTGCGCCGTCTCTTTCAGTTGTTTTATTCTGTCCACGCGGAACAGCAAAACTTCCTTGCGCTCATGACAGTAAGCAATAACCCGCCAGAGTCCTTCTTCCTTAAGAATGGTCAGGGGGTTGAGAGTTATTCTGTCTACTGATTCTCTGGCAAAGCTGTAATACTCGGCTTTCACCATCCGGTGATCAACAAGCGCCTTTTCCAATTTCGGCAAAGTCTCATCTGTTGCATACATCGGGAAATTCATTACTTGCAGATCGTGCTGATCTTCGTTCAATTCGCTTTCTATGAGCGACAAATCGAAATCAAGATCATCCTCGCCGTCGCAACCCAATACAGAATCAACAATGGCATCGGCAAGCTCGTCCGACATTACAGAAAGAGCTGGCGCGACCTTTTGCGCCAGCTTCTCGATGATGTCCTTGATGAGCTCATCTCGATCTTTTGAATGAATGGTTACGCCCGCAACTAGCTTATCCAAAAGCCTCGCACTAGTCAGAAGAAGAACCCCTTCCTCTTGCGTCAGCTCCAGGCTGAACTTATCTTCCATGTCCATCAAAAGTCCCCTAAGCTAATACGGCTACGCCGATTCCCAAATAGATGATGGTATGTCCTATTTCTAGCCTAGCACCCGAGTGCCGTACACGGAAGCATTTGACGGGCTTTTGTGCCCGCCTCAGAAGCAAATTAATGCGTCCATAGATCTGTGGTTTTTTATTAGTGACCGGTATTAACCGAGATCACATGCGCTCCGGCGCCGATACGCCGATTATTTTCAGCGCATTAGCCAGCACCTGCCTCGTCGCAAGAATAAGGCCTAGCCTGGCTTTCGAGACCGATAAATCATCAGTGATTACACGAGAAACTTCGTAGAATTTTTGCAACTCATTGGCCACATCATATGCATACCTGGCCAGTCGTCCGGGTAGCCTTGCAAGTGCGGCTTCCTTAACTTCATCAGGGAAAGAATCCAACTTTTGCACCAGCGCCTTTTGATGCTGAAAAACTTCATGACCAGGGTCAAAAGCGGCTTTAAACACTTCTGGCTTCACTTTGTAATCAGCTTTGTACGCGTCCAACTGACTTTGAGTGAGAACGGGTTTCTCCGTCACACCGCTTTCTTGGTTCACTTGCTCTTCGGTTGCCCGCCGCAAAATGGCACAACAGCGCGCGTGCGCATACTGTATGTAAAAAGCCGGATTCTCTCTGGATGTACGTTTTGCCAGTTCCAAATCGAAATTGATTGGATTCTGCGGGTTTGATTCGGCGAGATAGTATCGCGTCGCATCAACACCGACTTCATCCATAACTTCTTCGAGAGTAACGACCGTACCAGCCCGTTTGGACATCCTTACCATTTGTCCTTCACGGTTCAAATTTACTATCTGAGTGAGGATGATCTCCAACCGGTCGGGGTCCAGATCAAGCGCTTTCACGGAAGCTTTTAGACCAGGCACTTGCCCATGGTGGTCGGCGCCCCAGATATTTACCAATTGGTCGAATCCACGGTTGAACTTATCGAGGTGATAGGCTGCATCATTTGCAAGATAGGTTGTAACACCGGTGCTCTTGCGCAAAACTCTGTCTCTCTCGTCACCGAGTTCTTTCGCTTTTAGCCACAATGCGCCTTCCGATTCGTAGCTCTTTTGCTTTTTCTCGTATTCTTTGAGCACATTGGAAACAGCATTAGATGTATGCAGAGATGTCTCGGAAAACCACGTGTCGAAATTGACGTGAAGGCGCGACAATAGCTGTCTTTGCGACTCCATGATCCTCATTTTGGTGATCTGACCAAGTTCTTTTGCGCCTTCCTCGTTGTTCAAATTCATGTATTTATCGCCATATTCCTTAGCGATAGGCTCAAGAAAATGACGCAGCGAATTTTCCGGATAACCTTCTTCGGGGTACGGTACTTCGCGTCCGAGAATCCGCTGATAAAGAGCCCAAGCGCAATCTCCCAGTTGAGCTATTTGAACACCGGCATCGTTGACATAAAACTCCTGTTCAACAGAAAAACCAACAAACGAGAAAAGATTCGACAAACAGCTGCCGTAAACAGCCCCTCTGCCATGTCCAATATGCAAATCACCGGTTGGGTTGGCGGAAACATACTCGACAAGAACCCGCTTTCCCTCGCCTATGTTCAGCGAGCCGAACTGTTCGCCCTGCTCATGAATGTTAGCCAGTGCTGACTCCAGCCAACCGGTGGAAAGATGGAAGTTGATGAAACCAGGGGGGGCGACAGCCAAGCGTTCGATATTATGCTTGCCGGCTTCTTCATCCTTTTCTATGTACTCGGCGATCACTTCAGCAATCTTGATTGGCGACATTTTTGCCAGCCCGGCAAGCTTAAGGGCCGTGCCGACTGCAAGATCGCCATGCTCCGGCAAGCGAGGACGCTCAACCAAAACCGGAATTGGACGCTCAGTGAGCGGTCCCAGCTTTCCCTCTTTTGTCGCCCTGTCAATTGCCCGTTCGACAAGGCCAGCCAGCCTTTCGGAAATCACCTTTCAGTCTCCTTTTAACAGCAAAGACTTCTAGGCTACCATCCGGCGCGCCTGACTAGCTCTAGTTATGAAACGCTAGAGGCTAAACCTTAACCTTAGCCAGCTCCTTGATAATCGCCTCGGCAAATTCCAGAGCCGCCGGCGGTCCGTCAGCAGTGATTACGCGACCGTCTTGAATAACGGGTCTTTCTACATAGTTAGCGTGTCCGTCTTTGAGCGCCTTAAGAGACTCAGGCATCGGATAGACAGTAGCCTGCTTGCCGGAAAGAACGCCTGCTCTTGCCAAAACAGCCCCCGAGAGACATATAGCGCCTAAAACCTTCCCCTGAGAGTTCAAATTGCGCAGCAGAGTGTGCAAATTATGGTCTTCCCACAGATATTCAGGTGAGCCCATGCCACCGACCACGACTAAACAATCGATGTCATCCGCGTGCAAATTGCTTAAAACAACCTCTACATAGGCCGTTGCACCCAGCATCCCTTTCGCCTCGCCAAGCTTTGTAGAGGCAACAGTTACTTTCGCGCCCTCGTCCAGGAAAGCCTTTTGAGGAGTGGTCAGTTCTTCATCACGAAACTGGTCTGGAGCGATTACCAGTACAACCTTGAGACCTTCTAGACGCTTACTCGCCATGCTAACCTCCTGAAATTCGCGTACGCCGCACTCAAAATGCGGTGCTTATTCTGCACTGGTCGCCGGGATTCAATTTTTGATGTTGAATTGATCTTATTACATTTCAAATCGGCTTGAGTTAAACGGCGGCTTTGTCCGCCACGTAACGAATACGCGACAGGACACCACATATGGTGACAGTTTTTCAAACAAAAAAGGCGCCCTTTGGGCGCCGTTATGCCGGTGTTTGAACTTTAGTTCTTTTCCGGTGGATTTGTCTGCAACACTCGCTGCATCAAGTTCTGCAAGCGCCCAGGCATATCATTGCTTTGCATATTCGGGTGCATTTCCTTTTGCTTAGCGATGATGCGCTGGCGGATCATCTGCTCCAACTGATGCTGTTGGTTTTCATTCAGCACTTGTCTCTTGCGCAGGTAATTCGCTGTTGCAGCCTGGTTTAGCTGTTCCTTCTTGCGAGTCAAAGACTGCTGCACAGCCATAAGTTCAACGGGATCAGCATTGTGCGACTCAAGCAAGCGTTGAAGCTTGCGTTGCTCGTCAGCAATAGCTGGCTTGATCTGACTGTAGTCTTGCTGCCACTGCTGTTCCAACTGCTGGACTTGTTGATTCTGCTGTGCCGAAAGGTTGAGCTTGCTCCAATCTACGCAGCAAGTCTCGTCAGCAAATGCAGGCAAGACCAATGCTGACTGGATACCGATCACCAATACGACTTTTTTTGCGACTTTGTACATAGACCGGTTCTGACTCACTTCAATCCCCATCTTAGTACTCATAGAGGACCGCCTCTGCACTGCCGGCTGGTTCCGCTAATGCCGATTCTATCAAGTAGTCCTCTGCACTAACAGTCTTTATTGAGGAAGTACTTGGTGACATTAGCCAAAAACTACCAAAACCAATGATACCCATAACCACTGCAGCCGCAGCACTCATCCAATAAGCACGGCGCATGCCCGGTTTGCTCTTCTGCTGATTGTTGTTAGCCCGCGGTGTAAAAGGCACCACTTGCAGTTGAGACTTGATACCAGGCCAGAGATCAAAATCTTCCGGGATATCCGGCTTATAGTGTTCTCTTATCGCATCGCCAACACTCGAGAGTCTGTTGAATTCATCTCTGCACCCCTGACAATCAGTAAGGTGGGCTGTGATTGCGCGGTGCCGCAAAGTTGCGACTTCTTGATCAATATAAGGAGAAAGTTCTGTGTGAATGAGTGCACAGTCTTCATTGAGTCTGGACTTAACTGCCGGCCAGACATCTACTTTAAAGTCGGCCGGTAATTCCAGCCCCTTCGAAATAAATTGATTGGTCGCATTAAGTGTCTTGAACTTGCCAAGGCAGTCCGGACATTCCTTAAGATGGGCATTAACACCTTCTTGAGCAGGTGCAGGCAGTTCACCATCTAAATAAGCTGACAAATCTTCGTCCATCACCTGGCACACTGTCGGCACCTGGTCTTTCATCTTCGCCCAGAGATCCGGCATTTCCAGATTGTCCGGTTCGAACTGTTTGGACATCAATTGGCAAAGCGACTTCAGTGTGTCCAATTCCTGGCTGCAATCTGTGCAACCGGAAAGGTGCCCCTCCACCTCCGCCTTGAGCTGCTTGTCAAGCTGTTCATCCAACAGCGCAGACAGCTCCAATCTATACTTTTCACAAGACTCGACCATCACCCCGATCACCCCGATATTTCAGCTTGCGAGTTGCTGCTCTCGAGATACGGCTTAAGCATCTCTTGCAGCTTCAATCTGGCTCTCGCGATCCGCGACTTTACGGTTCCCATCTCTGTCTTTGTCAGAACCGCAATTTCCTCGTAACTGAGACCCTCCACTTCCCTTAAGACGATGCTCGTCCGAAACTGTTCCGGGAGTTTCATCATGGCTGCGCGGATGACTTCGTTGACTTCCTTGTTTAAAACATTTTCATCGGGAAGGGCGGATGTATCGGCGATATCGCGGGTTGCACCGTCGCCTTCCTCATCGTCAATACCTTCATCCATAGATACGGTTGGCAACTT
>DTSE01000241.1 GCA_012965515.1 Candidatus Melainabacteria bacterium
TAAGTCACCTAATTAGTACATACCATAGGGCACCATACATGCAGTACATTAAGGGAAAAATCATCCGGCACATACTCATATGTAAGCCTCAAATCGGGTGGCAAGCACTCTTGAAAGAGCTGGTATAAGCCTTGACGGTCTTGAGGAATCGCAAGGCGAAATCCTGAACTGTCACTGCTGTCTGCACTTTGAGAAGTGCCAGGAATTTCGAAATCAACCGGGACTTGATAGTGAGTTACTCGATAGCAGCGTCGGAAGCCAGTATTTCCCAATAATGATAGGGCTGCCGAATTTTGATCGGAAACCTCTGCGACAAAGTGAGCCGCACCCTGACTGGCAAAAGTAGCAAATGCGTAGCGCAGAAGCTCTTGGGCTATTCCACGACCGCGATGGTTGGGATGCACGACCAAATGCTCGATCCGCCAACAAGCTCTTGATTTACCGACAGAGCTGATTGATATGAGAGCCAGAACGATCCCGTCTTCCTTGGCTATATAAGCCATAGGAGCAAAATGCAGGTTACAAGGCATCCAATGCTGAAAAAAGGTGAAACCCCTCAGCGCAAGGGCATCTTCGGCACAGAAACTTTCAAACGGCATTGGTTCGTTTTGATGGCGCAAAAGCGCGCGCGTCTGCGCTGTGTCCATAGCAAAGAGCGGTCCAATCTTGATCATTTTTAGCTGCCCGTCTGGCTGCGAAAGTGATATATGCGATGCGTATCCGCATCATCCTTAAAATCATAACATCCAATTGTCAAGCAAGAAGCTCAATCACTACCGATCAGATGCCATTTAGAAGTTAAAGCGATATCGCTTTAACTTCTAAACGAAGTCAGGAGGGCTTGTAAAGAGCGAACCAGAGGCGAAACCGTTCATTTGCGCTTGGAACTGACTCGATGGACGATCTATTCGATCTGTCACGTTTAATGCACAGCTTATGAAAATGAGCAGATCCGCAGTCTGTCAACGTTTTATACTGAATGTTTGACGCGATCATTACCGGACTCACGCGTATATCTCCCTCGATAGTCATGATTAAGAAAGCCGCCGCGCCAGTTGAACGCGAAGGAAAGTCGGTGAAAATAATTGCCGACAATCGTCGTGCGCGGCATGAATACGAAATCATTGAAGTTTTTGAAGCAGGCATAGAGTTGCAGGGAACGGAAGTCAAATCTATGCGCAACGGTAAAGCCAATCTCACTGATGCTTTCGCTCGCATCGAAGACGGAGAGGTGTGGCTGCATCACTGCCATATTGCACCGTACGATCATGGCAATCGCTTCAATCACGAACCCCTGCGAAAAAGAAGGCTGCTTCTGCACCGGTTGCAAATTGTCAAACTCAAGCAAAAGACGCAAGAAAAAGGATTGACGCTTATACCTCTCAAATTGTTTTTCAAAGGCAATTGGGCAAAAGTCGATCTCGCAGTAGTAAGAGGAAAGCAGCTTTACGACAAGAGAGAAGCAATCACCAAACGTGATACCAAGCGGCAGATTGACAGAGTGATGAAGGAAATGCGCAATAGATAAGATTCAGAATAGACATCATTCGACACAAGCAGCAAGCAAGAAAGATCGAACAAGCTATAAGAAAACAACGCAGGCAGTTGATGGAGGTTCCGAAGTGACGGCAAGAGAAGTGGCAAAACATGCTCTCAAATTGGTAGCACACCCGCTTTTGCGCTGCCTGCTCATCTTGAGTGTGTTTCTGCTTTTGCAGGCCCCGCCGGCACTGGCAGCCTCGCCCATCGGTGTAATCAAGAGCGCCCGCAATGCTCAGTCTTACCAGGATCTACACCTCGGTACTTTTGATGACGACTATCTGCAATTTCGACACGCGCTGGAAAACGCCAACGTACGTTTTGACGAGTTGAGCGACGCTGACCTTGCCGCTGGTGGGTCCAAACTGAGCACTTACAAACTGATCATCATGCCACTTTCCGTTGATTTGACGGCAGAAGGTGTGAGCGCCATTACTGAATTTGTGCGTGGCGGCGGTAAACTCGTCGTCACCGACGCCAATGGAATGCCGCAACCCAACGGCATTGCTATTGACGGATTAGCAGGCGTCAGCGTCAGCAAACAAAACAATCTAAGCGACAAACAAAAGGTCGAATGGCCACGTACACCATTTGCGGTATCAGAAGAGTTTGCGATAGGGACAGTCAGATCCGACGTCACACTCACGGAAGGCGCGCAACAACTGGCGAAATGGACTGACAGCACCGGCAGAGAAGTTGCACCGGCCATAGTTCGCAAAGGTGGTTGTGTATTCATCACTTGGGCTCCAGGATTGCAAGGCGAAATCACCGCAAACTCCAATTTGATTTCTTTGGCATTGGAAGAACTCGTTCCGGGCATCACCCAAACTGCCGCAGTGCAAATCAGTTACGCCGATTATCAAAGCATCAGCCAGGAGCTCGAATATCTTACAAAGCGCACAGAGGAAACCATCAAGACAGCAAAACAAGCCGAATTGGCTGTTCCTTTCAAACTCATCCAGCAGTTCTACGACTCTGGTGTTTCACATGTGAACGCCTTCAAAGAAGCGTATTCTCAACGCAAATTTTTCGAAGCAGACTCCCATCTTTCACAAGCCCGTCAGGACTTTTCAATGTCCTTTGCCCAAGCAATGCCAGTGCGCCCGGTCGAAGCTCGCTCCGTCTGGCTAGATCGCGGAACTATCGTATCAATGCGCTCTCCGACGGCGCTTGCTCAACTATTCGACAAGTTAAAAACCTGCGGAATCAACGTTGTCTACTTCGAAACTAATAACGCCGGATTCGCTATGTACCCGAGCAAACTGGTCGCTCAGAATCCTGCCATGGTCGGTTGGGATCCGTTAGCTGTAGCGGTGAAGGAAGCCCACAAGCGCGGCATGGAATTGCATTCCTGGGTATGGATATTCGCAGTCGGCAATACCCGCCATAATCCGATCATCGGCAAAGACGCAGAATATCCAGGTCCGGTGCTTTCCAACCGCGACTTCAATCAAGCTCTCGCATATAGAGATGGACAATTGGTGCCGCCCAGACAAACTGAGTTCTGGCTGGACCCGGCTCTTCCGGAAGCGCGTCAATATCCCAAAGATCTGATTATGGAGATAGTCAGCAACTACAAGGTAGACGGCGTTCAACTCGATTACATCCGCTACCCGTTCAACAATAAAGGAACGGAAATGGGCTACGACTGGCAAGGGCGCCAGCGTTTCGAACAAGAAACCGGGCTCTCTCTGGACCACCTCGACGACAATACTCGTC
>DTSE01000242.1 GCA_012965515.1 Candidatus Melainabacteria bacterium
TGGCATCCCCCAAAGCATTGGCATGCCGCTGCGTATGGTTTCCAAATTTGACGACCGTGAGCCAAGAGTCGACATGGACACGAAGTCAATCAAGAAGACCAAAATTCCGAAGTCGGCCTTTGAGCTGCCGAAAGGATACAAAAAGTGCAAAAGTGAGATGGAGCTGCTGTTAGGTGGAGACGACGAGAGCGGAATCGACGCCTTTATCAAGTAGAACCGTGATTAAGCATCTTCAGTTGCCATATATGGTTTGCTTTGTATGTGGCGTGGTATTGAATGTTCAACTCCCTTGCAGCATTTGAGGTGCCCTCTCTGTGGCTTCCATTTTGGTAGTCGAAGACGACGAAGACCTTTCTTCGACAATGGTCGAATGGTTGGTTTTCAATCAGCATGACGCTGAAGCAGCGCTCACGGGCGAAGATGGTCTGGCTCGAATGCTCGAGAAGTCTTTCGACGTTATCATTCTCGACTGGCAGCTTCCTGGAATGGCGGGCATCGAAGTTTGTCGTGCATATAGAGAGCAAGGCGGGAAGGCGCCGGTGCTGATGCTCACCGGCAGGCGCGATCCCACGGAAAAGGAAGCTTGTATGAAAGCGGGCGCCACTGAGTTTTTGCCAAAACCGTTCAGGCTCGAGCAATTGAGCAATCAAATCCAAAAGGTGCTGGAATTTGCGGGCACCAAGTAAAACCAGTCGTTACTCCACCACTTCGAAGAGTTGAATAGATGGAAAGCTGGCTTCCCAGGATGACCCAAAAGAAAGCGGAATTCATCGCGAAGACGCGAGACCGCTTGACCGAGATGGAAGGGCTGCTTGCCACCCTCACCTATCGACCGGCGGATGCTGGAGTGATCAAACAGTTGGCTGGGCACTTTCACCAATTGGCTGGTGGCGGCGGCATTTATGAGCTGGATGATTTGTGCATGTACGCGCAATTTGGCGAAACCATTGTTTTCTCGTTGGTGAGACAAGGCGGTTCGGCGTCACCGGATTCTATCGATAAGCTGAAGGAAGCTGTGGAAAGCATGCGTGGTGCCATTGAAGTCGGGCGTCCGGATGCGCGAGCGCAAGACGACACGGGTCCGTTGCCTGCAGTAGCACCGCAGATTAACGTGACATCGACCGCTAAAGACAAAGGGCGACTGCGTATTTTTGTCGTTTCTTCAGACCCTGAACACACTGACGCACTGGAGCCTTTGCTTGCTGGCAATGACTTCGAGTTTCGCGTGTTTACGACGTCTTCTGAGGCTCTTGATGCTCTCAAATTGACTTTTCCGGATGGCATGATTGTTGATATTCCCTTGTCTGATGGCAACGGTTACGAGTTGGTTGCCAGCTTGCGCAATCTTCCTGGTGGCAATAAACCGCCGGTGGTGATGCTTTCTCGAGAACAAGGATTCCTCGATAAAGTCGGTGCGATTAGAGCCGGTGTCGATGCGTTTTTCGAGCACCCTCTGGATTTCCAATCTATCGTCGACAAGTTGCGCTACTTGCTCGATAGAGACAAGCCGGAGCGTTTTCGCATTCTTTCAGTCGAAGATGATCCGGATCAAGCGGAATTCATTCGAGCTACTCTCGAATTCGCCGGATATAACGTTCTTACCTTAAACGATCCAAAAGCATTCGAAGAAGCGCTCCTTGCGTTTTGCCCGGATCTCTTGCTCTTGGACGTCATGATGGGCGACATGACCGGGTTTGAGATCGCTAAATACGTGCGGCAAATGGAGCGTTTTGTAGCGTTGCCGATTCTATTTCTGACCACGCAAAACCAGCTTGAAGCGCACATTGAAAGCGCTCGCTCCGGTGGCGACGATCATTTGATCAAACCAATTGCGCCACCGCTTTTGGTAGCGACGGTGGCAGGAAGATTGGAGCGCTATCGCGTTTTCCAAAAAATGTTGAAGCGCGAAGGTCTCACGCAGTGCTTGACTCACAGTGCTTTCATCGAACGCGCCGGTGCGCTAGTAGAGCCGTTTCAACGTCGTTTTTCTTTGGTGCTGATGCTCATTGATATTGACGGACTGCGTTATGTCAACGAGCGTTATGGATTCCCTGCCGGCGACAAAGTCATACTGACCGTCTCCAATTTGCTCAAGAAGACTTTCCGGCACTCGGAATTGATTGGCCGTATTGGCGGCGATTCTTTTGGCGTGATGGTTGAAAACCTTTCTGTGCCGGAAGTTGCAGAGCTTGGTCAAACATTCTTGCGGGAACTCGCCGCCGTCGAACACGTCGGTGGTGGAGAACCATTTTTCGTTACGGCGTCAAGTGGTGTTGCATCGCTTGGTGATGGAATGGATCTGAAAGTGCTGATATCTGACGCGGAACAAGCCTTGCAAAGTGCTAAAGCGCAGGGGCGTAACCGTCTCGTGAGAGCGGCAGGAAAAGCATTGCGTTAGTTGCGCTTTGGCTGTGGCACTATAGGCGGTGCCCTTGGTTTTGCGTTTTGGCTTGAAGGAGAATCTCTGTGACTGAACAAACATTGATGGAAAATCTCAAATCGACGACTCGTGCAGACCACGATTCGGCCGAAGGACATGATTTCCAGCGATTGCTCTTCTCAGGTCAATTGCCTTACGAGACATTCTGCGATTACGTCGGGCAGCTTTTTGTTTTACATAAAGCGCTCGAAGATGAACTCAAGGAGGCAAGCAAGGACGAACGTGTGAGCAAAGTCCTAGGCGACTGGCAGTATCAGGAAGGTTTTCTCGACAAAGATCTGACCGCACTTGGTCGCAAGAGCGCTGATTGCAAACCTCTTCCCGCAACTGCAAGAATTGTCGAATCTATAAGAGCCACCAGCAAAAAGCACCCTATTGCTTTGCTTGGATACCATTATGTTTTGCTTGGCAGCAAGCATGGCGCAAGAATGATTTGCCCCAATCTGAAAAAGTCGTACAACCTTGAAGGCCATAACGGCACTCTCTATTTTGATCCTTACGAAGGCAAGTTCATGCAGTTTTGGGGAGAATTCAAGGATGCTATGAACGCCAATCATTTAAATGAAGCGGAAACCGCGGAAATTCTCGATGCGGCCAAGCGAATGTTCCGGGCTATGGGCGAAATCGGCGAGGGTTTGCACGCCAACGCCGCGTAATAGCGCCCCTACTTTTAATTGTTTCCATACAGACAGTCCGTTGACATTAACGCGGGACATCTTTTAAACTAAGTCAAAGATTAGACTCGTTCTAAAATGGTATGGCGCGGCCGCTTTGGCTGCATCTTCAGGAGACGTC